>DAHXPE010000231.1 GCA_027364495.1 Candidatus Heimdallarchaeota archaeon
GGTTGAAATCTTCATTCATCAACAAAAGTAAAATCAAGAAAATTTGCTTTATAGGACTTGACCACGCTGGTAAAACATCAGTTCTTAAAAGAATTATAGATGAAGAATTTGATGAAAAGAATGATAAACGAACTGTTGGAATGGAAGTCGCAAAATTCGATATAACAGGTCTGGAATTTATAGCTTGGGATATAGGTGGCCAAAAAGCTTTTCGTGAAACGATGTGGCAGACTTATTTGCAGGGATCAAAAGCTATAATATTTGTAATTGATTCAACTGATAGAAAAAGGATTTATGAAGCAAAATTAGAGTTAGAAAAGTATGTTTTTAATAATGATAAATTTGCTCTTCTTCCGATATTAATTTTAGCAAACAAACAAGATATGACTACATCATTAACTTGTGAAGAAATCAAGGAATTCCTAAATTTGAGTCAGAATCAGTTCAGTAACATAAAAATATTCGGCATAAGTTGTAAAACGGGATTAAATATTACAGAATCTTTTAATTGGTTAAGTAATCAAATAAACTTTTCAGAAAAAAATATTTGTTATAACCCCTCCCAACCTATGCTTCCTGTTAAAATTTAACTAATTTTTTTAGCTGTTTTAACCGATTCATTCTTTGACTTGAGGAATTTTGACAGAGGCCAAAAACACGACTAATTTCAATGTAAATCTTTTGAATAAGAATTACCACTGAAGGATCCTACTTGATCGGTTGAGTGGGGGACCAGTACTTTGATAGAGCATGGTTCGGGGAGAAACGTATGAGGTTGTCCACATTTTGCTAAGAAAATATGAACTATAGATTAACCCCATAGTAATTTTCTTTTGTGGAAATAGCAGAGAGATTCATAATCTCCTTTCTTGTATTCAAGATTTTCACAAAAAACACATCGGTTTTCGAAAAAACTATTCATATTATCTTGATTTAATACTTCTTCCATCTTATATTCCTCCATTCATGTATCAGACCATCCACAGTGCCTGCACGTTGCTAACCACTCATCACCTAAGTCTTTTAGATCATCTAGGAATTCGTTGTCTTCCAAATCTTCATCTTCATCATCAATAGAATTTTGTAAAGGACTTTTGTGAAGTAGAAAATCGTTTTGTAATGAGACAGACTTACGACCGCAGTTAAAACATTTAAACATCTGATTAAAGACCTTAGATCCAGAAATACTTGTTGCCATAAATTTCATTTCCTTTTTATAATTCGTTATGTTTGATAGGATAATAAGACTTCTAGGAAACTCGCTGTTGGAGTGATTTTAGCCAAGATATAAATCCATGTTTGGATTGGTACCAATAATATCCTTGGCATTTCTGTCTGTTATCGATTATAGCAATAGACATTCAATAGCAAAGGCTTTTAATTCACCCGAACGACCAAAGTATCGGGATTTCTTAAAAATAAAGATTATGATTTAATTCTTCAGCGTTCAGGTTTCAAAAAAGTTTAGGCTAATTGATAAATATGAATAGCCATAATAGATATTGGTAAATAACCGAAACGCCAATTAATCATTGTTTTTTGCACTTATTTGTTAGGGAGTAATGAATTCAAACAAAACTTAATTATTTATGATTACATTATTATTATAGTTTAAATATCTTTCTTTTAGTGTATTTCAAGAAATTATCTTTCTAATGTTTTTCTTTCAATTAGTATCTTATCTTTTTTACAATTAAGAGGTGGGAAATTTTATTCAAAGTAAATCTTTAATTAACTGAAAATTTTTTTTTTATTATCTTAACAGAAGATAAATTTTTCATAATATCTTATTGG
>DAHXPE010000312.1 GCA_027364495.1 Candidatus Heimdallarchaeota archaeon
CTGAAGGATCATTTGAATTAGCCCAAATAATATAATCAGAGTTTGCATTGATTGATTTATAAATATTGAGATTCATTAAAGAGATGTTTTTAAGCAATTTTTGTCTGAATATTTCAATGTCAAGTTCATTACGTTTAAAAATTATTAGATAAAAATATAATTCTTTATGAGTTTCCACGTTCCTAAATATTTTCCTAATAATAAATATTTATCAATTTTCTACACATTAATACACTAATTAAAGAAATAGAAATTTTCAATTTTACCTATCCATTAATTCATAAATTGTAAATTCTGAATTGTTATACAAACGACGTGATTTCTGAGTTTTATCTCGTTCTATGCTTCCACCGACAATATTAAAATTTATTTTAATTATTTTGTTTATTCTTTAATGTTTACTTTCTAAATTCCACCTCTTTTTAAAAAAATATCTGAATCCCACCCAACTTGATCGAGAGCATCTAATACATCTATCGAAAGAATTGATTGACTGTAAACATATTTTCCAGTTTTGTCTTGCATAAATCTTCCGATTGGATCCATAATAACATATGAATTGCGCATAAGATCATTCGACTCTGCGATAGGTGAAAAATTCTCATGTCTTTCAATATATTGCTGAAATTGTTTATCGGTGGACCACCAATCAAATTTATCATTTTCGCCTTTTTCTGGAAGTGCCTGAAAAACCTTCCATCTAACAGGTTTAAGTAAATTCAGAATATCTGATAGATTGTCTGAATAGTTTAGTGAAGTTACTACAGTATTTAACATCAGTGGAATGCCAAATGATTTTACTCTTAACCCCGCTTCTTTCGATATTTGGACATGATCTCCTTCTCCCCTTCCCATCATTGCTTGAATTTTCTCATTAGAGCTGTCTATGCTTATCTTTATGTAATCCACATTTCCCTTAATTTTGTCAAGGTAATGATCGGTAAGAAAGTGCCCATTTGTTACTATTCCAACTTTAAATCCAAGTTCTTTGGCATATGAAATAATTTCAGGAAGCAAAAGGTGTAAAGTTGGTTCACCTCCAGCAAAAGTTATTTTTTTAAATCCAGCTAAACGTAATTTCTCTAAAATAATCTTAGCATCTGCCATTTGAACATTATACGGACCTCTTTGAGGAAGAGATTGCCTAAACCCATCGAAAGTTTTGAAACAAAATTTACAATGGAGATTACAATTCATAAATATATGCCAATTTATTGACTCTGGTTTGATATTATAATTCTCAATTAGTGAATCACTCATGCATTACTCTCCAATCATCCTGAATTTATTCATTTATTATTTATACCTAAAGGTGTTTAAAGAAAAGTGTGAACTTCAAATCGCCAATAAGGTTTCAGTTTTTTTAACTTATAACCTTCTCAACCGAAAATTCACTCAAATTCTCAACTATTCGATCTATAAAAATGATAGTATTAATTATTTTTGTTTGTAAATGTTAACACATCTTCTTTTATACCAGAATTGGAATTTTATTGTTTTTAATAGACTGTTATATGTCTAGAACCGGTTACAGATATTTCTTAATTCGGGGATTGGATTTTATGTAAAATAGCATCTTTAATTTATTTATTTTGAAAAAGAAATAAGATTCAATTACTGATTACATTAATGAAGTATGAAAAAATTTTTTGTTAGTATATATTAAAAAATAAAGTACTAATTAAAAAAAAATTAAGTTACTGTTCCAGAAGTGTAAACCACTGAACCAGAGTAAGTTAATTGAACTGTTATAGAGGTTGTTGCCGAGGTTAGAGCTGCGTTATGAACGTATATTGTATAATCAGAACCACCAGTAAATGTAGATTGGGTAGATGAAATTACAACAGTTTCAGGACCAGTGATAGAAGCTAGATTTCCAGTATAAGTGAAAGTTCCAGTGTTATTTGTGAGTGTCAATATTACAGCAATCTTTGAATTAGATATACCAGTAGTTGAGAACGCACTCACATTTAGGTATACATTTGTACTACCAGGTGAAGAAGTTGAATTATATTCAAAATTTGTTGTTGCACTTGCTGTCGCTGCTGTACCCGAGGCACCCTTTGTGAATCCACCAAGAATTGTTACCAGAGTTGCTGCAAGAACCACGGTGATGGCTATGAGCAATATGGTTGCAATAATCGGGGAAACAGCCTTATCATCTTTAGATATTACCTGTCTCATGTCGATC
>DAHXPE010000317.1 GCA_027364495.1 Candidatus Heimdallarchaeota archaeon
GTACTACTTTTCAAGAATTAGCAACAGAACACAATATTTCTTCGAATGCTATTAAGAAACGAATCTATAAACTTGAAAATTTTGGCGTTATCGAGCATATGTCAGTGAACTTAGCCATGCTATGATTGATGCAGAAAATGCTATGATTTTTGCCTCGATAACAGGTACTGAAAATAATATTTCTTTCATTAATTCCTTAGGAGCTCATAAATGTATTAACTAAGTTGGTGAGCTCTCTGGCTCTATTTATATCATTTTTTGTAGCTACCAGAATGGTTCAGCTGGTTTAGGACAAATTGCTACATTTATTCAAACTTTCGAGTTTGTTACAAAAATTGATCTTTACCCGCTTTTGATTGAACAAGGGTTTAAAAAAGATTTTTCTATTCAAGAATTACTGGTTATTAGAGAATTACTCAAAAATCCCAGCGAACCAGTTAGTACCATCGCATCAAATACTAATTTACCAGCTCGAGTCATTAAAAACATTATTGATGATTTTAAAACTCATAAATATGTTCAATTAACTATACATTGAAATAAAAACGCTGGAAATAACATATCGTTCATTGAACGAATTGAATATGACGAAAAAATTATTAGTCTTGATAAGATCCTTTTTTGGTTAGATGCGCAGTTTCCTAAGAGTTTTTTGGTTCCTTTATTTTGCTCTATGATTCCAGTTATTTATGCTGCATTTATTATTGACCAGTTGACTGAACTACATGAGATTGAATCAATTATAAAAAAACAATCTGGTTTTAAATCCTTTATTACATATATAGGTAAACCCAGTAAAGTCTTTCCAGATATTAAAACGGATTTACTAAGAAAATTAGTTGCTGAAAAAATATGAACTTTGCATTTCTATTTATGAACTATAGTGTAAACACCACTTTTTTTCTATCAATTACATAGTAGGGACCAACCAATAATTTATTACAAATATAAGGGAAGATAATAATCATAATCAATAAGTAGAAGTACTATAAATGAATGTAAAGTTTCAGATAGGCTCTATGAGCCAATAAACTATAATATCCCTGAACTAGCCAAATCTATCATCCATGACCTTAAAACGGATCTGGCTAGTCGTAATAGGATTTTGAATGGCGTATTTCTCATCATTAGACTTGTTACCTCTTTTGATCCAGCAGCAAGATTTAACAATTGAATACAAAGTATACTAAGGGCAATAAAAAACAGCCAATTGCGAACAGCAGTCTGATCATGACTTGGAAAGTGTGTAATGTTTAAGCTACTCTTTACGTGTCTGAAAAACACTTCAATAGGCCATCTATAGGCATACATGGAAACAAGCATCTTCGCTAAGGATCGCATGTCATTTGTAATTATCGTAAATGTTTTACCTGTTTCTCCATTGCGACATGTTATCTTTCTTACCTTTAATTGATTCGGATTGTTTTTTTGACCTAATTGCCGGATTTCATCCTCTTCTAAATACCAATTCTCTTCAAGTTCTGAGTATGAAGGAACATTTTTCCTTTTTGTTCTATGAAACACATAATTGCCTTTAAACCTGGTTACAAAGTTCTTTTTCGATTCAATTAACTCCTTGAATACTGAAAAATTATTAAACCCTTTATCAAAAACAAAATATTTACCTTGCTTTGCTGAATTAATAGCAGTTTGAAAAACCTTGTTATCATTCAAATTTGATGAAGCGTCTATAATTGCGTCTGGAGTACCTGTATAGCTATCCATGACGAACAAAAATCTTGCATTGCCACGTGATTGGCGTGTTGCAACCCAATCAAATGACTAGATGAAACTGAGTATGTTGTAACATCAAATACTTTCATACCATTTGGAAAAGGATTTTGATAAGCTAACCTACCTCGAAACTCGTAACTGATCTTAATCAAAAGTTGTCCCATGGATTCAGGCGTTATAGACTGTAATCTCTTGGCTATTGCGGTGTGACTGACTGAAGGTAGTCCTGTTAGATTTTGCATTCCTTTTTCATTTGACAATGCTGATAAATCTCTTAGGCTGGTATCTTGTGGTTGTAAAATTATAGCTATGATTATGAAAATGGCAAAATTTCTGAAAAACATCTTTTCTTTATTCGTGTCTAGACCAAAAGATTTATTAAGTCGTGAAAAATAATTACTCGGGAATACACGCCTGATAAAGCGTTTTGCTTTAGACGGAAGCGGTTTCATGTCATGTTTGGTATTCTTACGCATGATGGATCAATGAAACCGTCTTTATTCTTCATTTCTATTACTAGATATTTACCAGTTAATATAAAATTGAAGAAATGAAAATTGGATATCTTTCATTTAAAAAAAGAAAAAAAGTACTATTTACACTATAGTTATTATATTATATTAATCAATTTGAAAAAGAAATCTTCATGATTGATAAAAATTAGAAATGGATAAATCAGAAAATTCAGAAATTTAATGAAGTATAAATGAATATTCAAAAAATCGAAAATTTAAAGATAATTTGGGTAGTTTGATTAATTTGGAAGAATTAAAAAGTGACTTAGAAACGATAATTGCCAAAAAAGAGAAATATTTGATATTTGGAATATTAAATTATTGCTACAGCTTAGTAAACCAATCAAGAAAGAATTATTTTGAAAGATTATCAAGTTTTGAATCAGTAGCTTTAAATGATGTTAGGATTAAATTTATGAATTTATTGGATAAAGAAAATTTAGAAATTATATTAAATAAATTAAAAGTTTTCATTGAAAAATATAGACCCAATATCGAGAGATACGTGGAAGAAAGGTCTGATTTAGTAAATGAAATTCAAGAAACGATACATCCAATGGCGATTAATTATTTTATTGAGGCTTTGCTAAGTTTAAATGAAGATGAGTTGGAGTTAGCTAATTATTTCTTTAATAAATTTCAAAAAACTTTACAATCAGAAACTAAAGTCATAAAATCAGAGGAAACTAGTCAAACAGAATGTGCCTTTATTAATACTGAGTTAGAGGATTTGTTCATAGTTCATGAAAAAGAATATGGAATGAAAGAATATGGAAAGGACAGAACTAACTATAATGGTTACTACAATTGGAAAAAAGAAAAAAAAGGATTACAAAAAGTAATAGAAAAGCTCGAAATTCTTTATTTTATTCACAAAGAAAGTGAAAAGTCTGTAACAGATTCAATTATTGTACCAAAAATGTATTATGATAGTATAAAAGAAAAATTACCAATAAAATTACAAAACAAAGCTTATTCAATTTTGAAAGATGGAAAAGTGCAATATAGAATTAATATTACAAGCTTATTTGATGATAGCTTAGACTATAAAATTTTTTAAGGCATAATATTAACAAAAAAGATTTTTAGAAAGATATGACGTGGTTAACATCTTTTTGGCATGTACGAGAAAAACTTAGTATTTATGAAAGAAATGCTTTGTTACCACAAGATGTATTTCCAAGCTTTTATCCTAAGATTGGGCAATAAATTCCACTAAACTCATTTTCTCAAACAGAATAATTAATAATATCGCAAAAAATGCAAGTCAAGTGATCGAAATTATGATCGAAATTATGATGTTTTTATAAAGATCTCAGTACAAACATTCAGTATTCACGCAGCTTAAGCAAACTTTGAAAATCCGACTCAATGTATTAATACAGTAATAGAAATGTTTTTAGGGTCTGATTGTGGTATTCAAAATTTGTGCAGCATCATGAATGCCATTGAACCAGTTACCCGATTTTATGTTGAAACCAAGATTAATAAACTTTGTGGTAAAGAACAAATTAAAGAATTATTTGGTACTTTCTCACAAAAAAGCACATGGAAAGTTGAGGATGTTATTAAAGTATTGGTACATGCTTGTGTTGAAAATACATCCATAGAAGATGTCTGTACGTCAAATAACATGCCATCAGCTGATACTGTTCATAGAAGACTAGCTGAACTGAATGTCGAATTATTAGATGAATTTGCGAATGAATGGATTCAAGATATCTCTTCACGTGTTCGTTTTCATCGTAATACGAAAGTTAGCGTTTCACTTGATATTCATGAGATTCCATTTTATGGAGATTTTGATAAAGAATGGATAAATGGTATGAAACGAAAAGAAGGAACTTCATATGCAATTAAATTTTTATCAGCCACAATTTCAACTGGAACAATTCGTTTACCTGTTGCACTTATCTATTTGACAAAAGAGAGAAATTCTAGAATTCCAGAATATGTAGAAGCAATTATTAATGATTTGCAACTGTGGATACAGATCGATAGAGTTTTTTTAGATAGAGGCTTTTGTTCTAATGAAATTATCGAATTTCTGGAGTCGAGAGGACTTGAATATATCATAGCTGCAGTACGACGATTTGATATTTTAGAAGCAACAAATACTATACAAGCAACAGTTAAAGAAATGGCAAAAGAGACAGGTATAGATAGTAAAAATGATTATGAGGTGGGAAAATGGGCTCGAAAGCATAAAGTTGATGCGTTCTATGTCGATTATGTCTCAACAGGGAGGAATTTACATCCTGTTCGGCTCGTAGCTGTTTATGTTCGTCAAAGGACAAATAATATGGACCCACTTAAAAGGTGGACTTATAGTCTATTTCTGTATCTTACAAACATTCATCACTCAGCAAGATATATCGTGAAGCAATATGCAAAACGCTGGATCATTGAAACAGATTATAAATGTATTAGAGAATTTCAAGCAGTTTCCAATAGTAGAATCCCTCAAACAAGAATATTGTTATTTAGTCTGTCAGTAGCTCTAGATGCACTGTGGGTTGTCACATCTGTACTATCTAACCATATTAAGAGAAGAGTAGTTAAAATAATCAATGAAGAAACTATTTTTCAAATTTATCAGTCCTTTTCGTTACCATTTACTGGAAGGTGGTTTAAAAGGTTTATAAGAGATGAAATAATACCTTTACAAATTTTTCGAGAGCTGAATGCGTGAAGACTGAAACATTGCGTTTTGATAAAAGGTGAGAAAAAAAATATGAAAGTTTCAGGATGAACTGCTTCGCAGTTCCTCTCTAACCAATCTGTTTTGTTTTTTCTAAATAATGTGTAAAAAAGTTTAACTATGGTAAATGACATTCTTTATCCGAGATAATAAAGTAAGAAGTCCTATTCATGGAAATTCATTTTAACATGTTTACAAACCCATAAGAAACACTTTGGATAATGAAATTTGATGGTGAAATACTGCCAATTAGTAATTTTCAATCAAGTAAGAAATTTGCTAGCTTTACTGGACTTGTTCCTAGTGTTCAACGATCTGCAAATGTTGTTCATATAGGTAAGATCACTAAACGTGGTTCAAAGTATCTGCGAAAAATATTTGTCCAATCTGCTAAAGTAGCAATGTCACCTAAGCAAAGACTAGGTCGTAAAGCAAGAATTCTTTTGATAGAAAAGGAAAAGGTAAAGGCAAGATAGTCTGGACAGGAATAGCTCGTAAATTAGCTGAAATAGCATATGCGATTTTAAGTTCTAAAAAGACTTATGTAGAAGAAAAATTTCATAAAAAGGCTCAAAGGCAAGCAAAAACAATCTTGAATACAAAAACCGTTCGAGAGATTGCAGAACAACTCCGCGATCGAAATTACGATGTTTTTATCAAAGATCTCCGTACCAACATTGCGTTTTGATAAAAAGGTGAGAAAAAAATAGGAAATATGAAATCATAAGTTTTTTTTAAAGTTTTTTAAAACTACCATCTAATGTACTCATTTCAATATTAAAATCAGGTGGAACAAGTATTTTAAACGCTCCTAATATTCTAATATTGTTCAGAATTCTGATGATTTCAGACTTTTTGGTAGAATGTCTAATAACATCACCTCTTTTTATTTCATTTTTTTCATTTAATTGGTCACTGATAAGTAAAGCTGTTTTGGCATTATCAGGCAGTTTTAAAAATTCTTCATAGCTGAGAAAATGAGATTGCTTTGTGTGACTTAAATTCCTAAGAGAATTAGTAACATTTTTGATTTGTAATAACTCTAAAGATATTTCTCTGCCAGAGAACTCACGTCTATTTATAATTAGAAAAGGAAAGATTAACATTCGTTCATACGTTTTGACAAGAAGACTTTCATTAGTCTTCAAGAAAATAACATTATGATTAAGAAGTAAAAATGATATAAATACTGATAATGAATGAATTGAAATAAAGAAAGATATTTGAGCTCCTATGAATTCCATGTAATGGTCTGAATACCCTTGTATAAAATTCAGCAATCCTAACAATGAAATATATATTATTTCAACTAATATGGCAATTGTGGTTTGAAAATAAATAGCACTAGTTGGTATTTGCTTCACAACGATCCACACTTTCTTTGTTGATCTTAGAAATAACATAACAAAACTATACAAGAGGAGACTGGGTAAAATTGTTTTAAAAATAACAGAATTGAGATTACTACTCTTTGAAAGGGGAAAAAGATATAATATGAAAAAAAAATACGTTGAAAATGCAAAAATAAAGAAGAAAAAACTTAAAGAAGTAAATGCATAACGTTCACTGCTCCAATAATTACCAATGTAAAATTTTTCTAATTCTAAATTGATTAAGTTTTTTTTCATTTTAGTTTCTTCTAATATTTTAAACATTGATCTTTATACTTTTAAAGGAGCGTCAAGGAGAAAACCATTCCCAATAAAAGTATTTAAAGGATTAGTTGTTACATCATATACCTTAAAATTTCCAAAGGTCAAACCTAAATTAGTTATGATCATCCACTCTCCACTTATTGGATTAAAAATTTCATATCCTATTCTAAGATCTTCTGGATCATATAACCAACCTGTGAACGTGGTGTTTCGCATATAAATAGGTTGTTTCGTTAAAGTAACAGACAATAATCCATCATTTATCTCCAATAATGTGGATACACGAGCAACGGTAATATTTGTCACGGTAACAGACAAGGTTTGACCTGACGATATATTGTAACCTAAAACATTGTCACCTATATGGAGGGATTGTACATTTTTTACATGTATTCCATCAGAGAGAAGAACTTTTGTATTCTTAGAGACACATCCACCGCCACCACCACCACCACAACTTTGTGATGATAAAGGTACATCATCACAATCCCATTGGTCAGTGTTAATTTTATTAAGAGTAATAAGAGAAACAATTAATAGAGCCACAAGAATTCCAACCTTAATAGCTAAAAGAATTCCAGTAGCTATTGATGCAGCAAATGCAGCCTGATCTGTAGTTAATAATCCTAATGCAGTGAGTCGTTCTAAGATATCTGAAATATAGTTGGTGATGAGATAGAGAAAAAATCCAAATAAAGGAAGAAATGCAGCAACAATCCCAGTTCCTACTAGGCCAGCATCGCCCATAATAACACCAACAACAATATCAAGAAGAGCTCTTAATAGACCTGAACCAGAAGCAGTATATACATACGCAGCAAATGCTGTTCCAACTTTAGTCGAAAGATACACTGCTGTTAGAGCAGCCCAAAAAGATACAGTTAATAGAACCACATTTGCCAAATCAACTGCAGCTTCAACCCAACCCATTTGATTAAGATAAGGAACATACGAAAGAGGCATAAAATTAACAGAATTCAGTGTAAATGCACGCTCTTTTAATCTAGCAAGTGCAATATTAGCGTTTTCCTCAAGTCTATACCCCCTCAAGATTGCAAAAGAAACTACATCTGCTCCGATAATAGCATCTACCTTTCCTGGAATGCCTATCATATTTATTCCTTGCTTTTTCGCAATTTCTACCCCATATTCGGAATCACAACTTAGGATGAATTGTTGGTTAGACTTTGAAAAAGAAAATATACTAGACATCTCTTTCCAAGAGATCAAACCATTAGTTGTCATAATTCCTTCAGAACTCCCATGACCTACAAATATAACTGGACCAATTGCAAACCTAAGCGCTTCTGACATCGTATTTGATGAAAATTTCACAATTTTAGTGTGAGGTAGAAGTGTCCTAATTTCAGAAACTGCGGCTTTTTCTTCGGTACTGTCACCAAATTCAACAATTAATGGGGTTGAATCTGGAATTTGAATTTTCTGTAATGAAGCAAGTGCAATACCTGAAATTATAAAAAATACTATTAAAGTTAATGCTTTAATAAAACGAATACTATAATCTATTTTTTCAGTCTTCAATTTTATATTCTCCTTAAATTTCTATTTTTCCTCTATAGTGTAAAGCCATCTAAAATTTTTTAGTTTACATTTTGGACATCTTCTTTTTTATTTTTTTATAATTATGATCAATAAAATCTTTGAACAATGATATAGGGGTATATCAAGGCTGATTAAATTATTTACTCAATGGTCAGATTAGCAACTACTACCCTCCTGGATCAATCATTAGCTCGACGATCCAGTGGTCTAAAATTTGCTGAACTAAGCGAAGAACAGGTTTAAAAGGGGTACTACGATACATCAAACTCTGTGTGTCCTTTGGATGAGTTGCTTCATTTGCGAGTAATTGAATAATCACCAAACTTAAGAAAGCAAAGAGTAACCAATTCATAACTCCAACAGGATTATGACTTGGTAAATGAATGATGTGCAAGGAACTCTTTATATGACGGAAAAGAACCTCTATGGGCCATCTAAAGGCATACATCTGCACAATCTTTGAAGCTGGTAAGACAAGATCACTTGTCATTACTACGAAAGATTTCTTGCTTTTTGTGTCTCGACATGTTATTCTTCGAACACGAAGTTTAGTGTTATTGTCATCACTGCCTATATATCCTATCTCATCAGCTTCAATCTTCCAGTTACCATCCAGTTTTTCATTGGGATTTAATTTTCTAGCATTTATGAAATCAAAAACGTAATTTTCCTTCCATCTGGTTACAAAATGCTTACCTTTGAGAACAATGTCTTTAAGGGTTTTAAATTTGTTGAACCCTTTATCGAATACTAAATACCTGGCATTTTTGAGAAGTGAAACAGCTTTTTGGAAATGGTAATTGTCATTTAAGTTGCTTGACGCATCAGCAATAGCATCAGGTGTGCCGGAATAGCTGTTCATTCCAACAAGAAATCGTACATTTGCACGAGACTGTCTTTCAGAAGCCCAACTATAATGTTCAGCTGAAACGGAATATGTCGTAATATCAAACACTTTCATTCCTTTTGGAAACTTACTTTTATGCTTTAATGTCCGTTTATATTTGCGTATCACTGAGTTGAGTACGCATCTCAAGCACTCTGAAGGTAATTCCTTTAATCGTTCCCCAATTGCTGTATGTGATAGAGGTTGCTGACCTGAAAGTAATTGTGTATTTTCCATTTCGCTTTGAGACTTCAACTCACGTAATGAAAGAGTACCTGGATGATTGATCATCGTAATAATAATAAAAAGACAAAAAGCTCTGAATTTTGTCTTCTCTTTATTAGTATCTAAACCAAAAGTTTTATTAAGTCTCACAAAAAGTATAGTCGGGAATACACGATTGAAAAATTGTGCTGATGTTTCAGTTGTCGGTTTCTTTAAACGATTGATCGATTTCAATGTTTTGTCACACGAGAAACCGATTATATTCTCGCTTTCTTTATTGTAATATTATGAGAGAAATATATATTTAAAAAAGAAACTTTTAGTTATTGGTCTTCTAATGAAGGTAAATTAGGTGGCTTTACACTATAGTTTATGGATAAAAAAGTGAACCTCCGGGTTCAGGTTTCAAAAGTCCGAATTATTAATATTTTTGTAAT
>DAHXPE010000333.1 GCA_027364495.1 Candidatus Heimdallarchaeota archaeon
GATTATTATGGCAACAACGCAAAAAAAAATTGAAAAAGGGTTAAAAGGGGTATATGTTGCAGAAACAAAGTTAAGTGATGTAAATGGGACGGATGGAATCTTAACAGTCAAAAATTATGATATAGATGAATTAGCACCTAACGCAACATTTGAAGAGGCTGTTTATTTATTATTATATGATAAACGATTAATAAAAGACGAATTACTAGCATATCAAAAAAAAATGGCTCAATACAGGAAAATTCCGCCAATTACGATAAGTGTAATTAAAACATTAGTCAAAGCAAACGTGAAAGGAACAGAGGTACTGCAAGCAGCCTTAGGAACACTTTTTATTGAAACAATAAAAACAAAAGAAAATATTAATGAACTCATTTTGGCTTCAATACCAACCATAGTTGCAAGTTATTACAGATTAAAACACGGTAAAGAAATTGTAGAACCTAGATTGGACCTAAGTCATGTTAGTAATTTTCTTTATATGCTTCAAGGCAAAGAACCAGATTTTAAATATGTACGAGCTTTAGAAACATATTTTATTACTGTTATGGACCATGGTATGAATGCTTCTACCTTTATTTCAAGATGTGTTGCTTCATGTGGTTCTGATCTTTTATCTGCTGTAATAGGTGGATTAGGTGGTCTAAAAGGACCTAAACATGGTGGCGCTCCAGAACCAGCACTTCAGTTAGTACTAACCGTCTCACAATCTGACAATCCTGAGCAATACATTCGAGGATTAATAGAAAGAGATGAAAAAATAGCTGGTTTTGGACATAGGATCTATAAAGCTAGAGATCCAAGAGCTGATGTTCTGAAAAAGGCTGGCAAGCAATTTTATACTGGTAAGGAAGAAAAATTAAGTGAAATATTCAACCAAACAGAACAATTAGTACTAAGGTTATTGGAAGAATACAAACCTGGTCGTAAATTACATACTAATGTAGAATTTTATACAGCCTACCTCTTGCATGGTATCGGTATTGATGAGGAGTTATTTACCTCTTTGTTTGCCATAGCCAGATCTGTCGGTTGGTTAGCCCATGCAAAAGAAGAATTTGCTGAGAACCTCATTATTAGACCAGAATCCGTTTATATTGGTAAATATGGACAAAAATGGAATTAATTAATAAAAAAATTTTTACTAATCAAGCGTAAAAAAACTTTTACAGAGTTATTTTCTAAATAAAATTCTTGCTTAGCCTGCAGCTATTCTATTTGCAGGGAGATAAGATGGTATTCCTAAGACTGCACCACCAGTTCCTACGGTATGACAATTCTTTGAGTTATCTATACCACAAAAAGTTGTATTGTATGGTAAAGTCGTTATTCCAACGCGAGATAAGCCTGGATGTTGGGCAAACCAAGGATCTTGTGAGGCTGAATAAGCTGTTCCATTTAAAAATTCTAAGGGTTTACTACCATTTAAAATTGGATTGCTTAAAGCATTGGCATAAGCAAATTGCCAATTTCGTTCCATAACAGCATTTCCTGCCATGAACATAGTATTAGCGGAACCTTCATCACCAACAAGTTCTGAACGATCTGAAACAAACGTACCTGGATTGTTTAATGGACTGTTATATATAGGAGCAACTAAACCTGCCACCCAAGTTAGTGCTGGTATTGCACTTTGGAAATTAGCCCTGGTACCATTAGCTGTGAGGAAAGTACCTCCGGAACCGCCCATCCATTCTACTAAATTAATAACTCCACCTTCATAGGCATCACCTTGGAAAGTATAGCCTTCCAGATTTGGATTCAGAGCTGCCTCAGTTTTGTTATCTAAAATCTTATTAAGACTATTTCTAAACCCGGACCATGTTACGAAATCAGTTATATTTAAGCCATTACGTGCTAAAATATCTTTTCTATAAATTAAAGCTCCAGTTTGATAGAAATATGGAGCTCCATATAAAACTCCATTCCAGGTTCCAGCTTGAATTTCTGAAGCAAAGTAATTTCCTGTATTGGTCGAATTATACACGCTAGTAAGTGGTGTTAACCATCCATTGGCTTCCATTTCAGCGGCATAACCAATATCAATACTAATTACATCATAGTTCGTGCATTTTGTTGTGAAACAAGTTACGAGCTGTTGGAGTTGTTGATCAGCTGTTGATGGTTCTTGAGAGATTTGTATTCCTTGATATAAGATCTAAAAAACGTTGTTCTTTTAAATAATTAATTTAGCCTAAATCATCCGAATTGAAATCTTAGAATAGACATCCTAACAAAATTTAAGATAAGTCCTAAATCTTAAGTTTTATATAATCGCTTACTGAAATTCTGTCTCAATTGAATTTTTTTAATGTTGTGAGCGAAAATTATCCATTCATGATGATTAGAGAAATATTTTCTAAATAATCTGAGAAATTTCATCAAAACTTGTAATGAAGCGTAATTAGAGATTTTTTTTAGCGTTTTCAATAATTGCTTCCAAAATTTGTGGTTCCACTTCATCAGGAATAGTATGGCCCATTCCATCAATTATAAGAAATTTAGCTTCTGGTATAGAATTTGCAGTATCTTTTCCGGCTTCAATTGGTATAAGTGGATCAGCATCCCCATGAATGACTAATGTTGGTATTTGAAGATCCTTTAAGAGTCTATTTCTAGAACCTGATCCCAAAATTGCTGCAAACTGTCTACCTATCCCTGCTGGGTAAAAATTTCTGTTAAAAACTTTTTCAGATCTTTCACGAATATATTGTTCTGGAAAAGGATATTTTGATCCATGTAAAACCCTCCAGGATTTAACTGAATCTTCAATATTTTTTGTTTTGTCTGGTGAAGGAGGTGTCAGTAATACAGCCATTGCTTCTGGTTTTGCTTGAGGTAATCGAGGATTTCCCGTAGTTGATGACATACTGGTGAGTGTTTTAATCCGATTGGGATATTCAATTGCCATTTGTTGAGCAATCATTCCACCCATCGAGACTCCTACAACGTGAACTTTTTTTATTTGTAAAGCATCAAGTAAACCAATTGCATCTTTTGCCATGTCTGATATCTTATATGGCACTTCAGGATGTTCACCTTGTTGAAGTGCGGCTATCAATCTCATAATGTTAGGGATTGGTAAATCAAGCATTTTTGACGAGAGGCCAATGTCTCTGTTATCAAAACGAATAACAAAAAAACCTTTAGAAGCTAAATTTTGACAAAATTCATCTTTCCAAAGGATCATTTGACATGCTAGACCCATAATAAGAAGCAATGCTGGATTTTTTCGATCACCAAAAGTATCATAATTAATTTCAATATTATTTGCTTTAACGCGTTTTTCACTGGAATGAACTACGGATGACATGATAAATTCTCCAAACAAAATTTCGTTCAGATGATGCTAGGTTATTTTTTCTATTTTCTTTAAAAACATTTTTACCATACGATAAAATTTTGATAAAAAAAAAAATATTTTGAATTTCAAATTATAAATATATGATTATTATCGAGAATTCCTTCATCTGACATAAATATAATGTACTACAGGAATCGATATAAATATAAATGTAAATCTGCTTGTTCCAGTTAATGTTATTGATGAAGAAGGAGAATATTTAGAGTTTTGAAAAGAAGATATTGTTGAAAGTTGTGATACATTTGATGTTGAATTTACTGAAGTTTGGGGGTTATGATGTAGTCAAAATTGATGATTTTTTAGGAGATGGATTTGAAATTGAAGAAGTAGAATTGGATGTTATAATTGTTGAACAATTTTGACTATTACAGATGGATCAAGGGCTTAGAAATTCTGTTTACTTTTATTTTAGTCTTGGTTTATCTAAAATTAGGATCAAATTTGACTATTACAGAAAGATTAGGGGTCTTAGAAGCTATGTTTGCTTTTATTTTAGCATAGGTTTATCTAAAATAGCATATTTCAAAGATTATTTACAGGAACCAATGGAAAAATTAACACCCACTATTCGAACAGCAGGTGTGGTACTAGCTATTACTGGAACATTTGGCGTCTTATATGTACTTCAAACGATTTGATCGATAATGGATCATGAAGATTTATTCCAATCATTACGAGGTCATTATACATCTCTTAATCCGCATCATGACACCTGGGTTCTCTGGACAAAAGACAATAAATCCGAAGAAGAGTTTTTTGAAGTAGCCATTGGAACTATACTTGTGCAAAATACCAACTGGAAAAATGTTGATAAAGCTGTCGAGAATCTCCGTACCAAAGAAGTTTTTTCATTTAAAAAAATATTTTACTCTGACAATGATGCTTTAATTGAGCTGATAAAACCAGCTGGTTTCTTCAATCAAAAAGCTATCTATCTTAAAGAAATAAGTCAATTATTTTTAGAGTTTGATTATTCAGCAATAAGCAGGGATCTTTTGCTAAAGACCAAAGGCATTGGTAAAGAGACTGCTGATTCCATACTGAATTTTTGCCTGCGTCGTCCTGTGCCTGTTATTGGAACATATACTAAGAGATTATTCGCTCGGTTATCTGGTGAAAGTAAATATTTATCCAAAAAATATGAATTTATTCAAGATGAAATATTAAATTCGTTTATTAAACCCACAGCTTATCAATTAGGTCTTTATCATGCATTAATTGTGGCTCATTCACAAAATGCTTGTACCAAGAAAGATCCTGATTGTGACCAATGTTTCTTGAAGATAAAATGCTCTTACTATAAATCAAAACAATTAAATTCGGATATTTATTTGATTCTGGATGAAATAATTAATCCAAAGAAAAAATAGTTTCAATTTTAAATAGTATAACATAAAAAATAATTTACTTAGCTATTTATACCTTTTCTAATATTTTTGACCAGAAATTCATATTCTAAGAAAAACTATTATAAGGTATTAATTATGAGTTTAGATAGCATTTCGTTCATGTCTGGTCTGTCTGGATTGTTAATAGTATTAGTTGGATATTTATTGGCTTTTTATACATTTTATTTATTTTCTAAGTCAAAATCTTATCAAACATTAGCATTAGCCTTGACTTTATTATGTACTTCGTCAGTATGGTTAGGTGTTACTTCTAACTTTGTCCTTTATATTATGACTAACTCCGAATCATCTTTTTTAACGGAAAAGAGTTATTTCTTTCTAATTTCTTGGCCATTAGGAATTTTAATTCCGGTTACAGTTTTTTTAACTACTTCATTTATAGGACAAAAATATCAAAAAATTGTAGTTGGAATTTCAGTATTAATAGGATTAATTTGGATAGTTATTGCATATATTTTAGTTCCTATTAAATTCATGGCCCTTAGTTCTTTATTTGTTGTCCAATATAATAAAGGATCATTGCCAGATTCTTCATTCATTGGTATTACTTTACTTCTAACTTTGCTCGGACTAATAACAATGGCAGTTTCAGGAGCTTTATTTTTAGCAACCGGTAGATCTTCATTAGATAGAGTAGCCAAACTACGTGGCTTATACTTAGGATCTGGCTATATCCTTTTTGCTTTGGCCTCTTTAGGTGATGCTATGAGTGACGTTGTATCATCTGAATATTTCATTATAGTAGTCAGATTGTTAGTCATAGTATCATTTATATTGATTTCAATAGCTATTTTGAAACCGAAGAGAATATTTGAAAGTACTTAACTATTTAAAATTGATTTTAAATGGTTTCCAAATTATCATTCACTCGATTATAATTTATTTCTCTTTTCTGATCGAGATCATTTTTTGAATGACAATTTTTTTCATGTAAATTCGAACTAAAATGTCTATATAGTATAAATATGTCAATACAATGAAAAAAAGTTTAACAATACTCAAATGAACACTCATTAGATTCTGCATCAAAGGTAAAATCATAATCTCGACAACATTCTTAAGAAACAAGTATTGAGAATAAACTAAACCAATAATGAATACGAACCCTGCGATAGTATAGCTCCAAAGTAAGATTTTAACTTTTTTGGTCACTGGGACGCAGGGAATAAAATTTTTATTAATAAAATGTCTGAGATAGTCATTATAAGTCTCGGTAAAAGTCGTAAATCCTAATAGATCTATGATTAAAATATGCCCATCTGTAGACTGAGACAAAAAATTGAGATTGAATAAAATACTCAAAAAAACTCTCAAAGTAAGTATTTGAAGAAAGAAAGGAGAAATTAAATTTTGTAAGACAATTAACACGAGTAGTAAAAACATTACTTCAAACAGCATACCTGCCAAAGAGACAATGGTTCTTTTAATTGGATTAGAAATATAAAACAAGTCGTCGGTTGTGGTTATTCCAGAGAAATACAAAAAACCTGGAAATTGGATATAAAATTTTGCTGATTTACCAGTGAACAGATAATAAAAGAAATAATGACCAAATTCATGAACAGGAGTTAAAATCAATCTGGACAAAAAATACAGAGGAATAATCATAATCATATTTGTAAAAAGATAGAAATTTGCCTTAGGCAAAAATAGATAATAAAAAAACAGGTTAATATACGAGATACAAAAGAAAAAAGTGAGAAGGAACATAAACCAATCAATTTTTTTATGTTCAAGAAGAAAATCAAAGATTTTAAAGTCAAGAACTTGAAAAGTTCTAGATCTCAAAAACGATTTTTTAGTAGCATGACCAAGTTCTACCATTTGAATGATTTCAGTCAATTGATCCTCTGACAGATAAATATTTATCATAGCTAACTTTTGTAAAGTGATTGCCTTATCTCGGGCGGTATAGTATGTCTGAATAATTGTAAAAAGTTCATGTTCGGCTTCAAATTCATAACTTTTGTAATTAATGAGATAAGATCGTGTAAAGCGATTGTAACGGTAAGGTAAAGCATACATAGTATCTTTATCTCACATGTTAAAATAGAAAAATTTTCTTGTATTGTTTTAAAGTTGTAGTCGAAAACAAATATAGTGATAATCATTTCTTAAAAATGGAAGTTCCTGGATGTCCTGCTATAAATTTAATTAAAGTAAATCCAAATCAACCAAAATGGGTTACCACTGTATTATGAAAATATATATAAATATATATAATTATATAAAC
>DAHXPE010000350.1 GCA_027364495.1 Candidatus Heimdallarchaeota archaeon
ATTTGGACATCGTTAATTACTTTTTTGATCCAAACAAAGCAGTTGATCTTTCCAATATACTTAATTTTTCTCTACTAATATTTTCTTAAAAACATATTTAATAAATTTTAAGGACTACAAATATAAAATGATTTATCCAAAATTGAAATTATCGTTTCTCTTACTTCTTATTGTTATGTCTGTTTTTTTATCTCCTGCTTCTAGAACTCTATCAGCAAATCAATTGAATTATTCAGTAGTTAAGAATTTTGAAACTTCTGCTAAAATTGGCGATTATGTAGAATATAAATTAGGTGGTTGGGATGCCCTAGCTATTGATCAAAATGGTACTCAAATACCCAATTCTCCTTACTTTTCTCTTTCAATTACAGGTTTTTTTAGGTGGACTGTTATTGGAATTACTGGAAATAATATTACTTTGAAGATTGAGATTGATGTTACTAATTTCTATTCAGCAGTTAAAGATCTCTCTATAATAAATGGGATAGCGTATGATAATTCTAATGAAACATTAGGATATAATCCTTTTTGGATTCCTACGAATTTTAATTCTGAAAATGTCACTCTGGGAGGTAATATTAATAATCCTGAATTTGGAAGAATTAATAATCCTAATTACCAAATTTTCTTTCTTGGAGGTGTCAGGGATGTTTTTGAATTTGTTAATACAAATAACTATGTAAATCCAAGTTTTATTTATTCAAATCCCGACACTGGCAATTTTTATCTTTACTTTAGTAAGTTTAATGGTATTGCCGTTGAATTAGATGATACTTCTCAAATATGGACGTCTTTACAATTCAAGTATAATTTTCTATTTTGTTCTTTCTTGTTTTCAAGCTCAAACATTGATTTTGGTCCAATCGATTATCCTTTAACATTATTATATTTTCTTGTTCCATACTGGTTACCGATTTTTGTAATTAGTGGAATTGTTATTATTATTCTTAGTATTAAAATTAATAAATGGATTAGAGGTCGCCATGTCTGAACCTGACCAATTATTAGTTACAAAAAATCTCTCAAAAAATTTTGGCAAAATTAAAGCTTTACGAGACATTAACTTTATTTTACCTCGTGGTATTACTGCCTTAATTGGTCCTAACGGCGCTGGTAAATCAACTTTGTTAAAGTTAATTTTAGGTCTCATCAAACCATCTTCTGGATCAATTAAAATACTTAATCTTGACTCTTGGGATCAATCAGCTCAAATTCATGAATTTATTGGTGTTGTTCACGAAAAACATGCCCTGGTTGATGATTTAACTGTTAACCGTTATTTGGACATCGTTAATTACTTTTTTAATCCAAACAAAGCAGTTGATCTTTCCAATATACTTAATTTTTCTCTTGATCGCCAAATAAAGACTCTTTCAGCTGGGATGTTTCGAAGGCTTTGTCTGTATCTTTGTTTTTTAGGAAATCCTAAACTTGTGATTATGGATGAACCAACATCGAACCTTGATCCTATTGCTAGAAAACATCGATCCTATTGCTAGAAAAGATTTCTAGAAAAGAATTTTGATAACAAGCTAATAACAATATTTTAAACTTTAATTCTAATAATGTTCATCAACAAAACAATAAGGACGATTTAAAACAATGTATCAAAATGTCAAAGAATTACCAAATTATTTCAAGGCTATAATTCTCACATTTATATTTTATTTTGGCTTTTTAATACCAGCAGCCATTTTACACCCAGGGTATTCTCCTATTACAAATACTGTATCTGAATTAGGAAACACCACCACAAATCCAAATGGTTGGTTTCTTTTTAGCTTAAGTTTAATATTTATGGCTTCCTCTTTGCTACCATTTATCTATGGTCTTAAAAATTGGTACACAGATCAACCTTATGTCAAAAAATTTATTATCCCAACTCAATTAATCGGTTATTTCAATAGTTTTGCTTTGATCATGATTGCAATTCATCCAACTGATTTATTTTCTAATCAACATAATTTTTGGAGTTTAGTTAATTTTATCTGTATTGAAGTTATTATTATCTTTGCCATTATTGGTTTACGAAATCATCCAGCATATGATAATCGTCTAACCTTTATAGCTGTTTTAGATTTTATTTTCTGTTTTGTCTATTTATTGTTACTTCATCATGTTTCATGGGCTCCCTCACTAGAGTGGTTAACCTTTATCTTTATCCTAACTTACCTTTTAATTCTTGGGTATTTAATGTATAAAAATGGAATGAAATAGAATACTTTATACGTGATTATTCTAATTTTAAAGTAATTTGTTCAAATTCACTCATTAACTACTCAAATTTATCAGTCATTAAACCAAAAATGAGATTTTCTTCTTTTATACATTCCAAAAGTTTCTGAATATCTTTATTATTTTTTTGATCATCTGGTAATTGATTGACTTTATACATGAAAATTCTATGATCTTTTATTCGTCTAAATAGCAAATCATAAATCTTTTTTAAGTACTTGGAAAAAAAAAATAGGTTGAATTCTCTTTTAAAGAATAACTAGAGCTATCATTAGATTTTGAATCAGTAAGTAAATCAATATTTAAAATATTAAATTCTTCCATTATTTTCAAATTACGACGTGATAGCTTTGAAATCCTTTCTTAAAAGTTTGGCCTTGCTTCAACAACACCTTACCCGGGTCTTATTGATACACGTGAAACAAATGGTGTCTTTAATCAGAGTATAATAAATGCTACAAACAATCTTGCAAGCTGGGTGATTGATTTTTCTGATAAACTAAAATATTTGTAGCATTTTTAGTTTTTTCCATAGTATCCATAATATTTTTAAAGACTGGTAGTGTAGCTATGGATATTGTCATATTTGTTGATGCTACAGTTTCTATAATGATAATCTTACCAGCTGCTAAGACTTTGGATGTAAGTGGAACTAGTATTTACCAAATTGGCTTAAGAAAATAATTCTAGAAATTCATTTAGAACATTAATTTTACTTTTAATTAGAAAAAAATTTTAAAAAATATCTAATACTAAAATAAGATGAACTACTCACGATTATAATTACTTTAGTTCTAATTTCACATAAGATTACATTTTATATTTATGTTGTATATAAATTTCGGTTAATAAACCAGTTTTTCGAA
>DAHXPE010000358.1 GCA_027364495.1 Candidatus Heimdallarchaeota archaeon
GTAATCCAATTCCTAAAAGGAAAATCTTCTATATTATAGCCTCCATATACCAATGCTGTTAAGCCTGATATGGTTAATGAACAATCGGCTTTGAATTCATCATTCCAAGGCAATAAAAATTTTTGTAATAATGTTCGACCCAGTGAACAAATTTAGCATAAAAATTACCCGACCAAACATGAATGTGTGCATCAAAAACTGGTTGGTCCCAAAATTTAAGACCATTAAGTGGCGTTTCAAAAGAATAACTCATAATTGAATTATTTTTACATTTCTTTTGAAGATTTGCATATATTATCGCTTTTATAAGGCAAATTATAATAATTATTAATTACTATTAATCTCAATAAAATGATAATTAATTTCAAATAATCAAAATAAGAAAAAATTGAAAGTTGATATCATGAATGAACAATTTGATTCCAAATTTAGCGTTAAAATAGTTACTACGGAAGAAGAAATAAAAAAATTAACTCATTTGACATCTTATGCCTTTATTCCAGCTCCAGCAGATCTTACAAAACCTCAGATAGGCTTTGAATCACTTAAAAATTCATTTATTCAAAGTGTTTACCCTAAGGACCAAGAATTTCCGGTAGCAACGGCTACATGTATTCCAATGACTCAAAACGTAAGGGGAAAAATATTCAAAATGGGTGGTATTGCCGCAGTTGCCACTCAACCAGAATACAGAATGCAGGGGATCATCAGGCACCTTATGACTAATATTTTTATTCATGCACAAGAAATTGGAGAAATTTTTTCGACATTATTTCCATTTAAGGAGTCATTCTATGCTAAATTCGGTTATATCTCGTTACCACAAAATAAGATTGGAACTTTCTCAATTGAGAAGCTTTCTTCAATTAGAGATATGAAATTAGCAGGGACTGTGAAACATTTTTACCTGAAAGACGTTTTTGATCAATATTATAATTTTACTGTCGAGGTGCAAGCAAAAATTCACGGTATGAGTATTGCATCAAAAGAGACGACTGATTTTATCAATGTAAGTAAGCCAAGTTATGTTGCATTTGCCTACGAAAATAATAAGATAACCGGATGTTTTGTTTATACAACAAAAGGAGCTGGTGGGCCTGTTGATATCCGCTATTTCTATTATGTAAATGCGAATGCAAAATATCTCTTATTACAATTTTTAGCTCGTCATATTGATCAATTCACTCAGGTTAATCTACCAATTCTTCCAACTGAAAACCAGGAATTATGGTTAAACGATCTTTCATTGAAAGTTTCAACCAGAACTTGGGCAAATAATCCTATGGGAAGGATAATGAATGTTGAGGGACTACAAGGAATACAGGTCGGCACTGGTTCACTAATAATAAAAATAATAGATGAACAATGCGAATGGAATGAAGGTATCTTTACGTTTAGTTCAAATAATGGCATTCTCAATGTCAAAAAAGAGTCGAATGATGAATTCAAAGCCGATTGTTCATTAACCATATCAGGCTTAACAGCATTGGTATATGGAGGCTATAATATAGAAGATTTTCCTTTTAGGAATTGGATTACTAATTATCCGACTTCTAAAGAGTTTTTTCAAAAAATAAAGGAGCTTTTTACTCCTGTGATTCCTTTTATGCATGAAGATTTCTAATTGTATTTTAATGCACAATTAAATTAAAAATAATGTCTGAATTTGTATTATTGAAAAAAAGGGATTAAATTAATTATTTTTTTTTTATTATCAATATTATTTTATGGTTTAAAATTAAATACTAGAAAAAAATTTAAAAATTGTTACTGCTGAATGATAATTATGCTTCTAAATATATATTCAGGAGTACAATTCTAAAATGGAAAAATCAACTGTTAATAAATCTTATCAAATTGAATCTCAAATGGTAAAATACCCCGGCACTGAATCTGATGTCGTAGCATATATCTCAAAGCCCAAGACAAACGAAAAAAGGCCAGCAGTAATTGTTATACATGAAATTTTTGGATTGAATGACCAAATTAAGCGTGTGGCAGATCGATATGCGGCAATGGGTTATGTTGCCTTTGCTCCACATCTTTTTTCTTCTCTACCTGGCATTAATGAATTGTTATCAGCAGAAAATATTTCTCTTACTTGGCAATTTATGCAAACCATGCCAATGGAAAGAAGAATAGATATGAATTTAGTAAATGTTGAATTAGCAAAAAAACCTGCCGATAAACGTGAAATAATTCAAAAAGTTATGTCTATTTTGTTTAGCGGTCAGCTACCAAAAGACAAACTTACACAAGAATTAGTTAAAGCTGTTGATTATTTAAATAAACAAAATTATATTGTTACTGGTAAGATTGGAAGTGTAGGCTTCTGTTTTGGAGGTGGTATGTCAATTGATCTTGCGTGCCATGCTAAGCTAGCCGGAAGTATTGTGTTTTATGGCCAAAATCCAGAACCAATTGATTTAGCCCATAGAATCGAATGTCCAGTATTAGGACTATATGGCGGAGAAGATACGAGAATAAATTCTAAATTAAACGAACTTGTAACAGTAATGACAGCTGATAAAAAAGATTTTGAAATGAAAATTTATCCAGGAGCACCACATGCTTTCTTTAATGAAACAAATAAAGTAGGATACCGAGAAGAGGCAGCAAAGGATGCTTGGGACCGATGTTTACGATTCTTTCAAAGAACATTATTTTCTTAAGAAGAAGTTTGTGAGGATTTAGCTGAGGCTTTATTGATAGTCTTATGTGCATTTTCAATTTCCGGAAACATTGGATCCATTATTTTATGAATATATGATTCTTCAAATACCTCTTCTAAAGCTCTAGGCTTTTTATCTTTAAAAACTTTATCAGCATAATATTTCGAGCCAAATTGAACTAAAACCATTAAAATTGAAAGTGAATCTCTACCCTTTTCAGTTAAGTCCCATCTAGTCATGTTTTTATCCTTTTCTACAACCGTGATAAAATTATCACTCTCGAGTTCTTTGAGTCGCATCGAAAGCACACGTTTAGTTAAACCGGGTGTCATTTTAAGCATTTCATTGAAACGTTGTTTTCGATAAAGGGCTATATTTCTAAGAACAATTAAAGCCCACTTATGACCAAGGATCCCAAGACTTGCGAGAACAGGACAGCCAACAAAATTAACTTTAAGGACTGTTTCATCTGTATCTTCAAAGGTACTCATGGTATATATTCATTTACTTGTGTATTATTAAATTAACTATAGACGAGAATGAAAATCAAGAACATAATTTTAATTAAGATGGAAAAAAGGGTTTACCACTGTATTATGAAAATATATATAAATATATATAATTATATAAACTTATGGAAATTAATTATCGACCACGTGAAGCTGCACGTTTATTAGGAGTAACTGTGGCGACTTTACAAAGATGGGATCGTGAAGGTAAATTAAC
>DAHXPE010000395.1 GCA_027364495.1 Candidatus Heimdallarchaeota archaeon
ATTAAGTAATAGAATTCTAATTGAAAAGAATGAAATTAAGTGTCAACGTTGGGCAGAAACTGTCATGGATAGAATTATCTGGTTTTATTCAGGTTCAGCCTATAGTTTGGCTGATATTAAATAATATTTTTTTATAACCATAGATTTACGTTTACTAACAAATTTCAAATAGAAAAAAGTAATATTAAAATTTTCTGTAAAACAACAGAAAAAATAATTTAAAAGAGTAATTATTTAGAATTTCATAGTTAATTGCTCAATTGTATTAATTTTATAGACTCTTCGAGCTGGGAAATAAGCACCAAGTATTGCAAAAAATATTACCATCCCAAATGTAATGAAAATAAAAATTGGTGGGATAACTAATTCTAAAGGTTGACTGGTAACCAACGCTGTTGGATAGTAATCCATGTAACCGGTGATATATCCAGCAATACTACCTAGCAATGAAGCTGTCACACTGACAATAACCGATTCTGCGGTAAAAATCCATGAAATTTGCCTCTCTTTTAACCCTAGCGCTTTCATTATTGCTATTTCATTCTTTGATTCATTGATAAAATTGACTGTCGAACTAATAACTGCAAACAAGGCTATTATAGTAGAAAACGATAGAATTAGTGTTAATACATTTGAAACGATACTTAATGCTCTGGTTAAGGTATCCAGTTGCTCTTGATAGTCAATGACTGAAGCTTTAGATCCAAACTTAATAAAAATTTGATTTTCAAAGTCCTGTAAATTAGCTCCTTTATCTTTGATAAAAATTGACTGAATTTGTTGTTCATAAGTAAAATGATTTGTATCATTAAAACCTTGATTGGGTTCAACTATTGTTTGCCAGGTTTGTTGACCGATAAAAACCGGAGAACTAGGTGCATCAGCTTGGTTGTTAGAAATCGATGGTATTCCTTGTAAGGATATCATTATACCGACTATTTTCAATTGTAAAGTTTTGCCATATTTTGCTTCATTTGCTTGAATGCCACTTACAACATTTAATCGTATGTTATCTCCTATTCCAACATTCAATGCTTTTGCCATGGAACCGCAGATTACAATCGTGTTATTATTTCCAACTGCCGTAAAGTTCGAACCCGAATAAGCTATTATTTGGTTCATTAACGCATCCGGTAAATTTGTCGATACACCATATATCGCAGGCGTATAACTCGTGAAATCTACACCATCTCCGACCGTCACCGTTGAACCAATTAAATTATAAAAGCCATTACTCGTCACAAATCCAGCAACCACTCCGGGGTATGTGCTTGAAAAGTTATAAACTTCCTGTGAATAACTTTGACCATTTGTTTGTGGGGTGTTAATGATTGCATCAGACCCTATTTGGCTTTGAAGACTAAAAATAGCAGAATTAATAGATACAGCAATTATCACATTCAAGAAGAAGATAAATGCAAGACAAATTGCAAAGATAACTGCATTACTGGAATTTTTATTTCCTGATTTTCGTAGCAATAGTTTTGTGGCAAACCCCACTTTTGGAAAGAGTACTGATAGTATCCAGCTAATTCCCTTTTGTAATAAAGGACCAAATAGTCCTGAAATTATAAAAATAAATCCTATTAAAGCTGATGTCAAAAAAAGGATGTAAACGTCTGTTAAAACAGTTTGATCATAGGAATAGTTTATATATGGTAGTATTACAAATAATAACATTCCTGCACTTAAGAGAATCACACCAATAAGTACATTTTTCAAATTAACAAATTTAAACCTGTAAGATTCAACTCTTCCCTGAAAATCAGTTGATTCGGATTTTGATATGTCTAATGATACTAAAACATCCTTTTTAGAGACAATATAGGCTGGGTACAGTCCTGAGAACAAAATCATAATAATGCCTAGTCCTAAAATAAATAAAATTGTATTTGGATTAATATCTATTAAAACATTAACTGCTCCTAAACTGGAATTCGCATAGTAAATAAAGAAGAATCCCAATATCAAACCGAATGTTATTCCTAATGAGCCTATTATTATAGTGTTCCAAAATGCATTGAAAAATATCCACTTGTTCTTTAACCCTAAGGATTTATAAATACCATATTCGTGTGTTAGATCCTTAAAGGAATTATTCATCATACTAAAAATTAAAATTGTCGAAAGAATAGTTATTATTAGCCCTATTAAATTAACAAGCACACGTTCACCATTTATACTTTCCTGGGATGCTTGTAGCGCCTGTAATATTATTAGATTTACTTTATAATCATAGCCGATAATATTTTGAATTTTTGTACCGCGCTGGACATCTATGCTATTTATAGAGTTAATATTATTTATTGAATAAAATGTTGAATGGTCTGTATACACACCTAGAAGTGAAGTAGCCGAATTTGATAGATTAAATGCATCGAGTGATTTATAATCTATGACTATCAGATTTTGGTTTCCTGAAAATTTTTTACTTTGGACTACCTGACTTTTAATAGTTAAAGTGATATTTACTGGTTTGTCTGGGTTGAGCAATAACGATACATTAATTTTATTATTTATTGATTCTGAAATAATTTGATTTCCAAAATTTCCTAGAACCAAACAATCATTTACTCCTAAACTACTGATTGAAGGATCAAATGATCCTAAGCCCATTTTATTCTCTTCTGTCACGTTTATAGCTTTTACCACGGTTGGTATTACCACTGAACTCCCTTGCGAACTATGTAAAATTATCCCACCATCGATTGAGTAACGTGGAGTTACTGCTTTTACCTGTGGATCATTTTTTTTAATGGAATTTATTAATGTGTCATAATTAGTGATGTAAGGTTTTTTAGCTGATGTAATTGAAAAATCGACATTAGGCACTTGAGTTAGAACACTGGTAGTGACATTGTTACCAAAAACATCTAATAAACCATTTAATGTAAACATAGTAGAAATAGCTATACCAATTACTAATACAGCTAAAAAGAGTCTTGATTTATTTCGTAAATTGAACTTAACTACCTGTTTCAAATGAAAACTTAACATGTCAGTACCTCTAATTTACAATCTTACCGTCTAGTAACTCAATGGACCTGGTTCCTTCATCAGCAAGACTCTTATCATGAGTAACCATAATAACAGTTTTGCCTTCATTATGAATTTGATGAAGAAAATCCATAACTATCCTACCATTTTTAGTATCTAAATTTCCAGTTGGTTCGTCAGCTAAAAGAATAGATGGATTGTTTATAATTGCCCTAACTACTGCAATTCTTTGCTGTTCTCCACCAGACAATTCTGATGGATAATGATTGAGACGATCTTGAAGGTTAATTTTCGTAACTAAATTCATTAGTTTATTTTCTCGATCTTTTTTATTCAATTTATTCGCAAATATAAGTGGTAAGAGGATATTTTCTTTTACACTTAACGATGGAACTAAATTAAAGTTCTGAAATATAATTCCAACATTATACAACCTATAATCGGCTAATTCGTTTGAAGAGAGTGTGGTCAAATTTTTTTGTAATTGATTAAACCATATGTTACCCTCAATAGGCCTATCCAGGGCACCTATTAAATGTAAAAGTGTTGATTTTCCAGACCCAGAAGGACCCATGATAGTTAAAAATTCTCCTTCTTCGATATCTAAATTAATCCCACGTAATGCATAAACTGGTAGTTTGCCTACTAAATAGCTTTTTTGAACATTTTCAAGTTTTAATATACTCATTTTAAACACTATTTTTCTTTTTGTTTTCACTCTACGTTGTAAAGCAAATTATATCATTTTAGAATAAATCTTCTATAAATTACTACTCCAACAATGACTATAATTGTCAATACAACAATTATTACTATCCTTGTTTTGATTTTCATACAAATATCATCATAATTTCATTTTATTCATTCAACTACTTTTCTTAAAGACCTTAAACTTAAAAAAACTAACGATAAGTATAATAATGATTGTTAAACCTATTATTATTAAGATTCTTGTTGCTTCTGTCAATATAATCATCTCTTAAATTTTTATTTCCATTTAGTTAATATTTCCTCTCTATTGAAAGTAATTTTTGCAAAGAAAAATAGGAAAATATCAACAACAGCTAAAATACCTGCTATTTCAAGCATCATATCTATATCAAGTGTTATATAACCGGTTTCACTAAGAAGGTAAATCCCAATAAAAGGAATCATCATAAACATTCCAATTTGAGTGGATGTTCTCACATCATTCACTCTTGATGAAATGATCACCATTATTTCAACACTGAATAAAACAACTAAAGGAACAACGAAAGCCAATATGTTTATGAATAGGGTATTAGGCATGACATAGGCAAAACCTGTGACATAATTTATTGCAACTGAAAAGATAGCGGAACTAACGTAAATTGCTATAAGAGAAGGAATAACGGCTACAATGCTTTTGCCAAGTAAAATTTCTCCATCAGTTAATGGAGTTGCTAAAAGTGGTTCAAGACTTTTTTCAAGTTTCTCACCTACCAAACTATACCCAGCAATCATAACTGGTGCCATAGCTGATATAATAACAAAAAAAAACGAGAACGATGGAATTAATGTGCTGTATAACAAGGCTGGAATTTTTTTACCTCTACTTTGGGCAACAAATATAACTGTTGGTAAAACAACCGATAAGGCCAATGGTAATAGGACTGACGTAAAAAGTATATATTTTTTCCTTATAAAGGTAGTAAAATCTTTTGACATAATTGAATAAACGTTTTGTGGATCCATTATGATTTCCTCGCTACTAAATTTAAATAGACTTCTTCTAAACTCGAAGTCAAAACATTAACTAATTGAATACGTCCACCTGCGGACTGGATAGCATCTACAATTACTGGGTTTTCATCGTCTGGATCAGTAACTTCTAATGAGATCTGATTGTTTGAGACCTCAAAATGCCAAGAGCCGGCTCTTTTCAGAGCAGCAGTTATGCTCTCGTTGACTGAACGCAACTGGATAACTGTCTTTTTTCCGTGTAAAGATTCACGTAAATTTTTGGGGGCATCAATTGCAATAAGACTGGTCTTCAATATTCCCACTCGGTCACAAATCTTTTCTGCTTCGTCTAACATATGAGTATTTAGAATGATAGTTCTTTGTTCTTTTTTTAGGTCAAGTAAATAATCCAAAACGACTCTAGCCGATTCAGGATCAAGATTAGCTGTGGGTTCATCTAAAAATACAATTTCGGGATCATGAATAAGTGCACGAGCAATAGCAAGTTTCTGTTTCATTCCTTTAGAATAATTTCCAGCTGTTAAATCCTTTTTGTCCCATAAATCAAGACCCTTCATATAATATTCGATTCGTTCTTTTCGTTGAGAAGGATTGAGCTTATAATATCTGCCATAAAAATCAAGATTTTTATAAGCACTGAGATCCTCATACAATCCAACATTTTCAGGTAGAATACCGATTATTTTCCTTATCTTTTGCTGATCCTTTTTGTTTGCAATATCATAATCACCGATGGTTGCTTTACCGCCTGAACTTGATATTAAACAACTTAACATTCTAATAGTTGTTGTTTTGCCTGCTCCATTAGGGCCAAGCAATCCGAAAACTTCTCCTTTGTCAATTGTCATATTTATAGTTTGAACTGCAGTAAAATTGCCAAATCGTTTGGTTAATCCTTCTACATTAATCATAGCATTTGACATCTATAACACACTACTCTAAACTAAATATAGGCTTGAATCATGAATCAAGCATAATATACTAGTGTATCACAAAGTTTATAAACTTTTACCAAAAAATAGTAATTACTGATAGAAGGTATTTCGAAAGTTTTCTCGATTTTAGAAAATGTCATGAATTTAAGGTTATTTAATGAATGATAATCAAAAAACAGTGGAATTATCCCAAGAAAAATCTAATGACAAGATAATGGTCAAAAATTTGGTCAAAAAATATGGAAAATGTATTGTTGTCAACGACATTTCTTTTTTAATAAAAAAAGGTGAGATCTTTGGAATAAATGATCCGAATGATGCTAGTAAGACCACTATAATCGTATGTATCTCTGGATTACGAGAAACAACATCTGATTCATACAAAATGAAATTTTATCGAGTTAAATAAACAAAAGATTTTATTAATAATAATTTAGGAATTAATTTAGAAATCTAATAATAAAAAAATTAGAAATAAAAAACTGTAACTTCTTTAGAATGGTCGTAATATGATGAATATGAATGATAATAAGAATCAAGCTAAACTCGTTATTCACCCATTAATCAAATTTGCATATAAACTTTGGCTCGATATTATTTCAGTAGGTATTATAGTTATTGTAGTTATTAATCTTACGCATTATGATTTATTTGATAATACCGAAGTTTATGCCTTAATTGTCCTTGCAATGATTGTCCTAATAATTATTGCTTTTGCTTATACAAAGACAATGGAATTTCAAATTTTTAGTAATGAGGTTGTTGTTAAAAAAGGCGTCATAAATCGAACAGAAAAGCATGTTCCTTATCGCACTGTGACAAATATTTCCACTCGTTTCGGTTTTTATGATAAAATATTTGGTATTGGTACCGTTGAGATCGAAACGGCAGGAAAAGCCGGTCGACAATCTGGTCCGGAGGAAAAAATTGAAGGTATTGCAAATTTTGTCGAAATAAGAAACACTGTGTTAGAAGAATTGAGAAAATTTAGGAGTCAGTATACAACTACTACTGAGCCCGATATGACTCGTTCTGAAGAAGAAATTACAGCATCAATTTTGAACGAACTTCGATCTATTAAAAACCTTTTGGAAAATCAACAAAAATAATAAAAATCTTTTGATCTTTATGAAATCAATTTTATCTGAGAATGAAAAAGCTGTATTCGAAGTTGTGTTCACGGAACATGACCCAGACATTAAATTGCTATCTCATGAATTAACAGGTAAATTGATTGATAAAATTGGAAATATAGTTAAAGATGAACCAGATATGCGTTTTGTTTCAAAACTAAAAAGTACGGGACTTAAAAAAATAACTGATTCTTTATTAAGTACTACGAACTCGTTAAGGCTTGATATTAGGAATCCTCCCAAAAAATATTTCGAAAAAATTAAAGCGTGTATCTATGGATTGAATTTTATGCTTAATGCCCAAATTTATATTATTTTCTTATTAGAGGAAGGTCCTATTGCATGGTATGTTCATGATTCTCAAACCTGCAAAGAATGTAAACCTGGTGGATTATGTACGTTGACATTAAATGAAATAATAAAAGAAAGAAACTTTACATTACCTTATGAACTGCAAAAGAAACCAATTGATGAAAAAGCTAATTGGGTTTTCGAACAAATACTTAGGTGAAAATATGAGTAATTATAAATCTATTGGAGCACAGAGCACCTTTATATCCCCTCAGCCATGGGTTTTTAGACCAGTAAAAGCTTTTCGATTAAAAATATATTCCACGATTGTCCTACTTCTTACATTCATTTATTTCTTTATTATTTCGGTAAATTTTTTAAGAAATAGACCGCATTTAGAAAATTCTGTAATTATAGCGACAATCACAATTATTATTTATTTTTGCATTGCTTTGGTGGCTCTCCATATTTATTTTAACTCCATTGAATACCAAGTTCATGGAACTGAAATCGTTATAAAGAAAGGATTAATTAATATTACTGAAAATCATATTCCTTTTTCAAACATCACAAATATTGCCATTAGACAAGGTCCCTTAGATCGAATATATGGTATTGGAACTGTAATAATTTATACTGGTGGAGCTAAATTAAACTCTTCTCGTAAAATGGGTCAAATCCGAGGTACAAGGATCTTTGCAGATGTGGGATATTTTATTTTAAATCAAATAAAAGATTTTGAAACTTTTTTTACTTATATGCTAGGAGAATCTTTTCAACCTAAGTCAAAATTAAATAAAGAATTTTTGATAAATTTTTTAAATCTCTGTATAGATATCAAAAACAATTTAGAAAAAACCAATAATTCTATCCGAGAATAAATTATTATTTTTTTCCTATATTTGTTAATCATTCTTCCTAGGGAATTTCATTTTCGGATTGCTACTAGGTTTTGGACTGTTGATTCATCTTGGAATATATTTTCTTTTGTTGAATTCCTTAATTCGAAAATTTTTTTTGAAAAAAGTATTAAAAAAAGGTAAATAAATAGAATAAAAAATAAGATAAAAATTTAGGATTATTTGAAAAAAAAAAAAATTTTTATTAAAATAAAAAAATATTAAAAATTAGAATTTAATCAAAACCGGACTCAATAATGGGTTCTGTGTTTTTGTTTGCTTTGTCAGCTGGAGCACCTAAATCAACTTGTTTTCCCATTCCATGATAATAGTGCTTTCCTCTTGAATATGAAACTACAGCCGCAATTATTGATAAGACAATGCATAACAAGAAAGTAATTTGGAGTGCTTGCATAAAAGGTCCTGCCATTACTCCAGCAAACCATTGTGGTGTTAATTTATATAAACCTTCTAAGGTTTGACCATTTAATTGTTTTAATGGCGTTGCAAAGGGATCCATACCCAAGAATGCAGAAAATAAAGCCGTTGTTGGACTAATTTCTGTAAGAGTCTGATTTATAATAGATGTTGGAACACCTTTTGCAACTAATGCAGATCGTAAAGCTCCGGGAAGACTGTTGTTTAAACCAACAATAATTATTGTAAAGAAAAGCAACATACTCATTGTACTAGCAGTGTTTTGTAATGTAGCACGCATCCCACTTGCTACTCCTCGATACTCTGGTGGAACAGAACTCATAATTGAAGAAATATTAGGTGATCCAAATAAACCGCCTCCAATACCCATAATGAAAAGTAAAGAACCAAATATTATATAATTAAGATAACTTGGTTGTGCAGGAATATAGTACAATCCCATAAATGAAACCGCTGTAATTAACATTCCTAAAGTTGCAAAGAATTTTGATCCGTATCGATCAGATAAATAACCAGATAAAGGACCCATTATTACAAAACCTAATGCCATAGGCATCATGGCAATACCTGCCCAAAAGGGAGTGTTAGCAACAGCTAAAGTTGTTGGAGGTAAAACCAACCAAATTGCTTGAAGTAAAATAATAAGCATAATCATGACTCCTCCTCTGGTTATAGAAGATAAAATTCCAGCTAAATTACCCATAGAAAACATTCGTATTTTGAATAATCCTAATTTAAACATAGGATCTGAAACTCTTGATTCCCAAAATGGAAAAATAATCAAAAGAACCAAACTGAAAATAATTCCTGCAATAACCCATGGGCTTGACCAACCCATTGATTGGCCTCCATAAGGAACTAGACCATATGTCATAGAAACTATTAATATAGTCAATCCACCTGCAAATAATAAATTTCCAATGATGTCTAAATGTTGTTTTCTATTAATAGTACCAATTTCTTTTAATTTCCAGTATGACCAAAAAGCACCAAAAATACCAAAAGGAACACTAATTAAGAAAACAACTCGCCATCCTGGTATAAAAAGTGTTGTAAATATCAAAGGTATGTACAGATCTGCTGTAGATAACAAGCCACCTAAAATTAAGCCAATAAGAGAACCAGCAAGGAAAACTACCATATTAATACCAAGAGCTTTTCCTCTTTCATTGATTGGAAAAGCATCGGTTATAATTGCTGCTCCATTTGCCATTAGAAAAGCGCCACCAATACCTTGAATTATTCTAAATATTATTATTTCAAGTGCACCAAGTGTTCCAGTATTTGGTACAAAGAACAACAATGTCGAGCCAATTGCAAAAATGGAAAATCCAAGATTATATAGCCTTACTCTTCCAAATATATCTGATAATCTTCCAAAGGAGACTAACAGAGTCGCGGTTACTACTCCATATCCAAAAAGAATCCATAATAAATAAATAAAGTTTCCAGGTGTTTCTGTATTTAATTGAATACCTCTTAGAATAGCAGGAATAGCAATTAATAAAATATTTGCATCAATTGACCCCATTAACATACTTAATGAAGTATTTGATAGTACTATCCATTTATATTCTACCATAAATTGTCATCCAATATAAAAAATTGTTTGAATTTTTATAAGAAAATAATTATCGTTTAATCGAATAATTTTTTTTTAAAATTAATCCATATTAACTTAATTAATCTTAAATAAGTCGAATTCTTTTGAATTAATAAACATTTGATAACATACATTTCTCATTCAATATTTAATCAATTTTGTCCAATTTTTAGCTTTATTCGACCGTTTGCTTCTTAGTTTATGATTTTATATATTTCTATCAGGCACCTTATTCTTAAGAAAAATAGCTTTTTAAAAACTAAAAATTTCATCAATAAATTGATTTCCTTTCATAAAACTCTTCCTTTTTTACCAAAATAGATCATTTGTCTAGCAAAGTCTTCATAAAAGCTACCTCTGACTAAAATATATTAGATACAACCAAATTCTAAGGATAAGTGATTTTTTTTTTTTTACTCGAGTTTCCGAAACTATCTTTTTTTAGATTTTTGACCTTTTGAAATTTTGTTTTATTTTCATTTTCCAGCTTAATTTGAACTTTTTGTGCTAAATATATTTAGTAGTAACTGTACACCTATTAACATAACAAGCAAAA
>DAHXPE010000399.1 GCA_027364495.1 Candidatus Heimdallarchaeota archaeon
ACAAATTACAGGACCGAGCGAGTCTATTTGTTTTCGATGCTCGGAAAACTCCTTTTAAGGATAAATCAATCAATTTAATGACATCAAATGTTGGTCTTAATAACATCGAAAGGCCTCAAGGGTTATTAGTTGAGTTAAAAAGGATACTTAATGGAGATTTTTATTCAATTATGCAATTTTTTCGAGAAGCTGATACAGAAGATAAAAAATATCTGACCGAATTACATCTAGAGGAATTAAATTTTCTAAGAAGTGCATTAAACGAATTCTCTAAAGCTGATTTTACTGTCAATCTAGAAAATATCTGCCACTCTTTTTCCAAACCAACTCCTAAAGGACAAATCATTCAGGCAGGTATCGATGGCTTACCTATTCACGATACAACCATTCAATGGTCAGTAGTCCATTTAAAGTAAAAATTTATTTTAATCATGTGCATTTTTCAATAAACCTGTCAAAAAATTCACTCTATTATGGATCTGTTCCATGTAAAAACCTTCCGAAACCATATTGGTTTCAATAGCTGTTAAATACCAATCAAGGAAAAATAACATGTGCATTATTTTTCCTGCGTTTCTAACATCCTGTAATGACATATGAGCAGGAAATAATTTTCCAGCAATTGCAAAGTAGGTTTCAAAAATTTCTCTTCTTGTACTGATGCTCATTTCTGTTGCACTTAATAAATGAGCAATATCTATTACTGGTATATCTATATGAGCTAAACCATAATCTATGGCATAAATACCTTTATCTTTTCGGTTTACGATTAGATTTCCTGTATCAAAATCTCCATGAACTAACGTTAATTTCGTAGGTTCTATGGGTTCGAAAAATTGTTTAATAGATTCAATATTTGTTGAAAAATCCTTAATTAAATTTTCATTTAATATTGATTCATTGTTAACTAAGTTTGATAAGTTTTCAACTCTATTTCCTAGATTTGAAATTATTTCTCTATATTTGGGAATACCATATTCTTTTAGACCGAGTTTTTTTAATAACTTGACATTATTATGCTTTAAATGGAAATAAGCTAATTTTTCTGCTATTGTATGATATAAATCAATAGATTTATTCATAGTAAGGAGGTAAAGCGGTTCAAGATCTATTTTCTCCATTAGAAGGTAATAATTACCCTTTTTATTATCAATTTTGGAATTAAGAAGTGGTGCGGCAGTTAAAGGATCGTCATTTACTAAAGTATGAACCAAAACTTCTGTTTTTAATATAGGATGTATCTGTTTAAGCACAAATTCCTGTTTTATATCCAGAAATTTTATTACTTCTAAATTTGAAAAAGGTGTTGAGTCTAATGAACTTCTCATGGCGATCTTATAATGTAAACCTTTTGCAGACAGATCACTTTCCAATTCTTGATTTGTAGAAACATATATCAATTGTTTTCTAACATCCTAGGTTAAATAATCTTTTTAACCTTAAAACTTCCAAAACATTAGCCCTTTCAATATTTTTGGTTCAAACCAAGTTGTCTTAGGAGGGACAATTTGACCATTATCTGCTATAGTCAAAATATCATCAATTCCTACTGCTGGGAGGACTATAGCAATACCTCCTTCTCTCTCAGCTGTATCTATAAGATATTCAATTGATTTTGAACCAGGAATATAAATAATCTTTCGGGATTTTCGTACATTTTTTATATTAAAAATATCTCCAAAAATATATTCTTGAATAACATAACTATCTAATATATTAACAAAAGATTTGGGCTTATTATTAATAATTTTATCTTTGGGCTTAACTTTAAACCATTTGCCCTTAGAGTAGATAACAAATTGACCTTTATGGGTTGGTTTTTGGAAATCTGAGAGTTCATCAACGGAGAAATTTTTCTTTAATTTAGGTAGGACATCTTTTCTGAATTTTTTAACATTTTTCAAGATTCTATTATATTCTAAGATATGAACTTGAGAAACTGGAAATATTGCTGAAAGAATATAATTGTAAGGTTCTTTTCCAGTGTGATTTGGATTCTCCTTTTTTAATTTATCACGTAAAGCAAAAGAACTTTCAACCCTATGATGACCATCAGCGATATAGACTTTAGTCTGCATATTAAAATATTCGATAATTTTACTTGAAATTTTAGAATCAATTATTTTCCACAATGTATGTCTAACATTGTTTGTTGCAATTAAATCAATGATAGGAAAGGAATAAGTAACCTCTTCTAATAAATTGATAAGTTCGTTATCATTTGATTCATTAGTCTTAAAAGTAAAGGACGAATCGTGGTTGTTATTTTCATCGTCATACAATAGAAAAACAGGACTAATAGAGGTTCTTAATTGTTTTAAACGTTTTAACTGATCATTAATCTTATCATGAATCGTTTCTTCATGACCTAAAATAGTTTGTTTTTTTAACTCAAGAAGACAAATTAATCCAGTTTGATGATATCGAACGCCATTCAAGGTATATTCCATTTTATAAACATAAAATAAATCATCAGGATCTTCTCTGAAGAATCCCAATGCCTCGTATGATGACCAATACCTACTCATGAATTCATACTTGCGTGCATGACCTAAAGTGAGAGTTTCTTGGAAGATGCGCTTATGATCGTCTGTTAGAATGTTTGCTGGAATCTTAAATATTTCATTGTCATCAATACTTTTAACATCAGGTGAAATATCTACATCTGAAAAAATCATAGGTAAAGCGAAATCTGTTAATGAAATAGGATAAAAGCACTTAAATGGAATTATGTTTACCATTTGAGACCACTGCATGGTAGCAAAATTAAAATATGCCAAAAATATACTTTGAAATTACTTGATTGATTGTAAATTAAAATAGAAAAATGAAATTTAAAAATTCAATGAAATTACTTCTATACAGGTTGAATCAGCAAAATAATGTTGAAGAAATCATTTCGATTCTTCAAAGGGCTTATCCAGGATCTAAAACCTCATTAGATTTTGTAAATCCTTATCAATTACTTGTTGCTACCATTCTATCAGCTCAAACAACTGATAAAGTGGTTAATACTGTAACTCCTGCTCTTTTTGATAAATATCCATCCTGTTTTGAATTATCACATGCTCATCTTGATGATATAACTGAAATCATTAAGAGAGTAGGCTTATTTAATAATAAAGCAAAAAATTTGCTTGCTATGGCCAATAAAGTTGTTAATGAATTTAATGGTGATGTTCCTCAAACAATTAAATCATTAACTTCTTTATCGGGAGTCGGTAGGAAAACAGCTACTGCTGTACTTGCAAATGCTTTTAATATAACAGATCAAGGTATTACTGTTGACACTCATATGATGAGAGTTTGCTATCGTCTTGGTTGGTCAACCATTGATACTAAAAATGCTGATAAGGTTGAAAAGGAACTCATGCTTATTATTCCAAAAAAATACTGGGGAATAATTACACATTTAATAATTGATCATGGACGAGCTATCTGTTCAGCTAAAAATCCAAACTGTTCTCAATGTGTTATTGAGAAATTTTGTCCTTCTTCGAGGCTTAAAACTGAGGGAAAGGATTAAGACATTTTTTTCAAAAAACGATCAGCTATTGCTATTTCGCCGTCCTTTAATTTTGAAAATGGACCTATTTTTTCTTCTTCGTGAATTATTTCGTCATTCTTTGAAATAAGCTCTAACCCAACGTAAAATTTTGGTTTATGCTGTAATCCTTCATTAATGTAAGGATATTTGATGATAACATCTCCATTGTAGGTTTTTTGAATCCATTCATTGAGTTGGCTTTTTTTATCTTTTAAATTTTCCTCAAGTAGCAAATCAGCAAAATTGGTTTTCTCTATGCCTAAAAGATTAAGAATTAATGGTTTAATTTTTTCAGTATCATAATTCATATCGAGAAATATAGCACCAATAAGTGATTCAAATGAATCGGATAGATGTTTCTCTGTTAATTCTGTTTCAAATAAACCCTCAAGGTCCTTTATTGGTAAATTTTCAGCTATAGTTGCTAATTGAGAATTTTTTGTTAACAAAGATCGTAACTTTGTTAAAATATTTGGCGTTTTTAATTTCAATGTTGATACTAGATATTCTGAGATAATGAGATTGAGTATTGCATCGCCAATAAATTCAAATGTTTCAAATGATGTCTTATCTATATTTTCAGCTCGTACAAGTAACGATTGCAATAGGTATTCCTTATTTTTGAAGGAGTATTCAATTACTTTTTCAATTTCTTCAGATAAAGCTAAAAAACGAAGCCATAGATTTTCCCCATAGTTTGCAACTATATTATTTTGTAATTCACCATTCAAATTAAGTGCCTGAATTCTGTAAATAATGATAATAATTTAAATATTCTATTCTTGATCCTCTTTTACCATTTTTATCAATGTTTAGAAGAGTCAAAGAGCAATTTTCTGGATCAACAGGAAAATCGTTATACTTATTGTCCTTTTCACAAAATAAATAACCAAGTATATGTCTTATTGTTCCTCCATGAGTTAATAAAACTATTATATCATCTACTTCCCAATCTTCAGCTTTCAATATATTTTCTATTCCACTTTTTACTCTTGCATAAAATTCCAATGCCGATTCACCATTGGGTGGTTTTATCGTTATATCTAAATTTCCATTTTTATTATTCAGCTGATTTCTTACATCAGAATATGATTTTCCTTCTAATTCACCGAATGATCGCTCAGTTAAATCTGAGATATATTGAATTTTTTTATCTAAATTCATTTCCTTTGCTATTATTTCGGCAGTTTCACGCGCTCTTAGTAATGTTGATGAATAAAACGCTTTTATTTGAATTTTAGTTTTTAATAGATACAAACCGCATAATT
>DAHXPE010000408.1 GCA_027364495.1 Candidatus Heimdallarchaeota archaeon
GAGTCAATCTTAGCTCAATATTCTTTTTTAAAAACCCCTAAAGATTTAATTCTAATGGAAATTGAAAAAGTATCCAGTTTACGAGAAGATTTTTCTGATTTAATTTCTTTCTGCTCTAAAAATGATATCGAGTTTATAATCATCACTAGTGGTCTTGATTTCATCATACATCATATTCTGAATAATCTTGGTATTTCCAACAACATAAAATTGGTTTCGGTAAGAGCTACTTTCAATAAAGATCAATCTTTACTCTTAACTGCACCAGAAAGATTTGATCTTTCAATAAAAGACTTCAAATTAGATCATGTTATGCATTATAAAGCTCTTGGATTTAAAGTAATCTATATTGGTGATTCAAACTCCGATTTTCAAGCAGTTCTAGGTGCAGACTTAATTTTTGCTGTTCATGAATCAAAATTAGCAAAATATTGTTTTGAAAAAAGGCTCAATTATGTTGAATTTGAAAAATTTAACGAAGTAAAAAGAAAAATTCAAAAGGAGTTTTTTGATTAAATGAACTTGTTTTAACCTTTTGGATGATTTTACTCCTTCGGTTGGATTAGAGGAATCGAAAAATTCATCTTGAGTGGGGTTAATCTATAGTTCATTTTTTTCTTACTCAAAGCTGGACATACAACTTTTAAACGAGGTCATTTTAAACTTTCCTCACATTATAAGGGCCATAAAAGCTAGTTTATGTATTGGCGAAGCCACAACGATTATTGGTGTTTCAACCAGGACATTGAGAAAATGGGATAGAGCAAGAAAACTATCTTATTTTAAACAGAAGGGAATCACAGAAGAATTCACCTGGTTGAAGTGCAAAGGATTGTTTCAGACAAGGAAGCACCAGTAAAAGAAGAATGATAGTTATTTATGGTCGGGTTTCAATTTTGGTAAAATTTATTTCTATGCTTATTTTTTTAAAACTGATTTTTTAGAACTTTCTATTTGAAAGAGAATTTATTTTTGATATTTTGTACATGATTAAATCAGTTTACTGAACAAAATATTACCGTCTATAATCTTAAAATATCAAAATGCTGATAAAATATCAAAAGCTATTTAAATAAAGTTTTCATTAATCTTTACTAATGTTAAACTAATTAAATAAATTCAATTTAGGATTTATTTTAATTTAATCGGATATATTTGTAAAATTGTGATGTATTGTGATTAAAGTGGAACCACCTAAACATAACGTTCAAACTAATCCTGCAAATATTCGACCCAGTTTAAATGGTGTTAGCATAGAACAGCTCGAGGAAGCCTTGAAAGTCCTAGAAAATTTTTAAAATATTACCACGACAACATTCTGATACAACTAATTTCTAGGTCTTTTTTTTTGTATCGAAAAGTTAATCCTTTCAAATTTATTTTATTTAATCATGTGTAGAATGATCTTTTTTTGCTCTAAGGAATCCATAGCTTCTAATGAATTATCTACTATGATCAATCCTTTTATCAAAAGTTGGGTTAATGCAACTAGTAATGATCATATATTTTTTGATTTCAAAAAAGTTTCCCAGCATGATGATGGCTGGGGCTCTTACCAGCATTTTACGACTAGTGACGATAAAGAACACATGTCTCTCATTAAAAGCTCTAATCCTGCCTTTACTGAAAACCACGATTTTAAAATCAGCTTTGACCTTATTAATAATTTCATCCTGCTAAATCATGCAAGAAAAGCATCTAAATCCATGCCTATCAGCCTTAATCAAAATCATCCTTTCATTAATGAGTCAGGAACTTTTGTTTTTGTTCATAATGGAACGTTGAATAAAGAAGCAATTCTAAAACTTCTTGAAACTAAACCAAGGTATGTAGACAATTTATCTGATACACAATTACTTTTTTCATTGATAAAAGAAAGATTCTCAGAAACTATGAATCAGGAAGAATTATTTGCCAATTGGAAAATTCTGGTAACTGAGCTGAAAAAAATTCATTTAGAAAAAAAGAAAGCTTATTCAATGAATTTTCTTTTCCTGATAAAAAGACATGATACGAAATCCTTTAACTTATTATATTCAAGTTTATTCTCAAATATTGCTGGGGAGCATTATTATAGATTATATCAAGGTAAGGACAATAATCAAGTATTTATTAGTTCATCCACTGTCTTTGATTATTATGAAGAGGATTTTGGTGATTTTAAAAATAAGTGGGCAATTGATTCTCTTGCAAATGGAACAATTGGTCTTATTGATACTACGACTTTAGAGATCAAAACTGCAATTATCTCTTAAAAACGAATTTTATTCCAATAGATCTGTATTCGGTGCAAGGATATTCAATTTAGTTACTAGTGAAGATTCCTTAATAATTTTCTTCACATCTTTAATATTTATCTTAGTATTTCCTCCAATATTTAATATCTTCAAATTTTTGAATTCTTCTAAATTTTCTGATAATTCTAAATTGAAATTTGAACTTAGATCAAGGTATTGAAGGCTAGATGGTAAAGATGGCATTCTTATTAAAAAATTACAATACAAATCGAGTATTTGAAGATTTTTAAGGTTAATTATTTCTTCTGGAAGCTCTTCCAAGTAATTAACATGCATTTTAAGCATATTGAGATTATTTAATTCACATAATGATTTAGGGAAAATCATTATAGAATTACAACCTAAATCCAGAACTGTTAATTTTGACAATGTCTTAATAGCATCCGGAATAAATTTTATTTTATTATTATTTAATTTTAAACTTTCTAAACTTCGTAATTTACTTATTTCTCCTGGTATTGATGATATTTTAGTCCCTGATATCCATAAACTTACTAATGAAGTACATTTGAAAAGAGCACTTGGAAACATCGAAAAATTACAAGAAAAAAAAGAGAGATCTTTTAATGAAGGTGGACAAAAATCTGAAGTTAGTTTTGTAAGAGACCTGCTAGTTATTTTTAATTCCGTTAGATTTGAAAAATTATTAAATAAATTTGGTAATTCCTCTAGATTATTGAAATTCAACCTCAATGAAACGATGGAATGATCGTCATTAACTTCAAACTCATTGGTAGTAACTTCGTGTAATCCTTTAAATAAAATTTTTTCTGTAAGATTTTTTTCAAGCTCTTTCAATGCAGCAGCCTCCTTCTTAAGGACGAATACCCCATTAAACAATTCAGCTTGAGGAACTTTAAGTATTTCAGCACAATTTGGGCATATTTGAACGTCATTGAGAAGAATTTCAATTGCTTTCTTACAATAAATGCAAAATATTCTTTCTAATGGGCT
>DAHXPE010000414.1 GCA_027364495.1 Candidatus Heimdallarchaeota archaeon
AATGAAGACCTGAAGGAAGAGTTAAATCAACTTTCAAAAAAAGTAGATAACCTTTCTAATCAAATGAAACAAATTGAACAAAAAATAGATTTGTTAAATGGTTCTTACAAAATCCCTGCCGGTAATGATGTCGAAGTTGAAGAGCAAAACGAATTAGACGAAGATTATTTAACTCCACCTGATTTGATTTTCGAAAATGATGCCATTAGAAATACAGGAATGAAATTAATTTCTTTAAGAATTGCAACTGCAAGCGAAATAGCAAATATAACAAAAAAGGATAGAGCAGTTGAATCTTTTTATTTAAATGATTTATGGAGCAGAAATAAGGTTAGAAAATTACGAATAGGGAGAAAAATTTACTTTTATATTGGAAAACCAGGTGAAATAAAGCCTTTTAAAAATTCAATAATTAAATCTGAATGGAGAAGTGCCTTATTAAGTATAATCAGAGAACTTACGAATTTTGAGGTAAATAAAAAGCTCAATTTTCAAAAAATAGTTGATAATTATCTTGAATATAGCCAAACAGATGAAACAAGTATTAAAAACGATAAGATCCAGTCCCGAAAACAAATAGAAAATGATGTATTAGAGATTCTAAATGATATTGAAAAGACGACAAACTTAGTTAAAATATCAGACAATAAAATTGAATTTTTAATTAAAAACTGGATGAAATTAGGATTCTAATTTCTAGAAACACGAACAGGACGTGCTTTTTCGTGGATTTTTTGCATGATGAAATCTTTGGTAATAATACCGGCAAAAGTGCCAATAACACCAGATAGAACAAGTATCAGGAAAGTAAAGAATGACTGTAGTAAGGAATGATTATATAGTGATCTATATCTAAAAGTGACTTAGACACTTTGATGATTCTAAAGACACCATAAGTTCCTTTAATTTCTTTAAAGCCCAAACAAGGACAACGCCTATACTAATGATAGCAGAAAGAGAAATCCAGAAAGTAAAGCCAAAAATTAAGTAAGGATTTAGTTGAGCTTGGGTAATAATGTTAAGAGCATCATTGAGTAAAGTGCCTACAACTAAAAATGTCACGGCATTTAACTCTTTTTTCGATGTACCTGGACCTATATCTGAATTAATCTGATTTTCACTTTTTAAATTGGTTTCATTAGTAAGAGAAGAATTATTTTTAAGTTTAGCATCAATTTTATTATTTGGCATTCAATCACAACTTGGTTAGCTATTAAACTTTATTATTGCTTATTCTTTTACTAATATTAAAAAAATATAAAAAGCTTATTTCCTCATTTTTCCTTTAGAAGGGAATGTTAGTTCCATCAAAAGGGAAAAACAGTTCCTTGGAATGGTACAATAAGTTCCTTGAAAAAGACCTACTAGTTCCTCGGTAAGGAACTTTGAATAAAAAAAGCGTAAAAATAATTTAAAAAAAAGGCTGAATTTCTTTTAAAAACGATTATAATACGGTGAACACAAATTATCCATTTTTTGACGCAATAAAATAAGGATTTTCTTTTGTTCTTCAAGTAAAACTGAGTCTGTTACTTTAAGGACGTCAAAAAATAGTATTATTGTAAAAATGAAGAATTCTATTCAAGGGATCAAGAAACGATCAAGTTATATTCGTGAGATGCAGGAGATGGGATCTCCTTCAGAAAAGATAGTTGTCTATCTAACAGTACGTACATATGAATGTCAGCCTTGTGAAAGACAATTTAGCCCAGAACATCCATTGTACCCACCAAATTACAATATCAGCAAAGCAGTCTTGACGTACGCTTTAACACGTTATAATTATAACAATGCTTCAG
>DAHXPE010000444.1 GCA_027364495.1 Candidatus Heimdallarchaeota archaeon
CCCCATGATAGTGAATGCTTACTGCAGATAAAGTTATAGTATGGCTATTAAATCTAAATAAGACATTCATATCGTTTCTTAGTGAATAAAGATTAAAAGAACCAAAAGAAGTATTTATCGTTCCTTTTTTATCGGGATCTTTTGATTGGTGAGTTCTTTGGACCATTGTTCTTGAATCCCTTGGATAATTTTTTTTGATTTTTAATGTATAAAAATATTATTTTGATGGATAATAAGTTTCCTTAAATAAGGAATAAAACATATTTCTTTACCAAAATTATAATGAAATTTTGCAAGAATAATGATTATATCATTGATCTTTTATTACTAAGTTATTGGTCGTTAAATTGTTACAAGAAGGAATATTTACTAATAGGCAGGGATTACATCTCCATTTTATGGAACAGACATCTTATGATAGTGATCTCAAGCCTGTATTGATCATTCCAGCTTTGTCTGAGTCAGATATGGATTATAAAGATATTATCTTTGTCTTACCAAATCATACTGTTTGTTTTACTCCACGTGGGCGTGAATTGAGTGATGCTCCTGAATCAGGTTATAGTGTTCAAGATCATGCTAATGATATTATAGACGCAATCAAATACTTTAAATTAGAAGAAATTATTGTAGTAGCATATTCAAGAGGGGTAGCATATTTTTTACAAGCTTTTTCAGAAATAAAAGATAAAATACTTGGTATTATATTAATGGAATATCCAGCTCAATACGAAGCTCACCCCCAAGATTGGGCAAAAAATTTTCTTAATTCATCATGGAGATCAATGCCTGTCAAAGAACGTTTTCCAAAACCTTGGGTTCTAGAAAAAATTGAGCAGGAAGCTGTCTCGGTGAATCTATGGGACAAACTTTTGGAAATGAAATGTCCAATCAGCCTTTTTGTGGGTCATGCACAATATTCTGATCCTGTATTAGTTTCTACGAAGATGACAGATGAGATTGTGAAGAAATACAAATTCTACTTGCCACAATTAAAAGTCGTTGACTTTCCTGAATCAGGTCATGATCTCAGAATTTGGGAATATGAAAAATTTGTTTCTGAATTAAAAAAATTCATTAGTGATGTTACTCCTAGGACAAAACGAATGATTGAAGAAGAGAAAAAACGAGAGAAAGAAGAAAGGAAAAATCCGAAAAAGGAACCCAAAAAGAATCAAGAGAAAAAAACCTTATATGGGTATAATAAAAAAAAATTGATTAAATTAAACTAAAATAACATGAATTAACTATTGAAAATTAATTTTTACCAATTGGTACTTATTGGTTTTATTGTATGCTCGACTTAGGATTTGATGATGTAACTAATAAAGAAAACTCATTTCGCTTAAAAGCTTCATTATTTATGTTAGGAACTGATGTGTTAATAATCATTTCTGGAATGAATGATCACATTGGTTCAATTACATTAGCTCAACCATATATAGCACCACTAAATCCTAATATACCAGCAAAACATGTTAGTGAGAATAAATTTGAACGAATATCTTCTTCTATTAGTACTCTGACTCAATATCATCATCGTGATGATCAAATACTAGCAGAATTCTCAAGAAAGATTTGCCAGCAATTAAATCGAGTAGTGACAGTTATTGGTGGAATCCATGTTGATAATATTTCTAAAGAAGAAATAGTTATTATTACACAAATGCTTTCTTCATTACAAGAAAAAATAATTCAAAGATTTAATAAAAGGCTTGATAATTAAATATTATAAAAAAATATTTTTTTCTATTAATAGTTAAATTTAGCTTGATTTTTCTTTGTCCAATTGAATTATAAAATCTGAATCAAATATTGAATCTTCAA
>DAHXPE010000289.1 GCA_027364495.1 Candidatus Heimdallarchaeota archaeon
CTTATTTATATTCAAACCTATTCAAAGAAACTATTATTTCCTTTTTTTAAAATTATTGAGAAAGTTGATACTAAGACAGCTCATGGAAGGTTTTTTATAGGTATTTTAAGTTCATTATCGCAATTAGAACGAGAACAAACATCAGAAAGAGTGCAATCTGTTTTTAAAGAATTGGTCTATAAACAACCTCTAGGGGGAAAAGCTCCTTTTGGATACTTTTATTATAAACCTGATTTGCAATATTATCCATATGATGAAATTAATGCTGAAAGAGTACAATTACCTCCTTTAAAGATTGAATATGAGCAAGGACATCTTTACCCAGCAAATATAATTCCTTTAATGTTTTGTTGGTATGCAAATGAATCTAATTATAGACAAATAGCATTAAGATTAACAAGTTTACGAATACCTACAGCAAACGCAATTCATTCAACTGTTAAGGATTTTTTTAAATTACCAGAAGAAGTGAGAGAAAATATTCAAGTATTGGAAGTGGATGCATTAAAAGAATGGAATCCGCGATCAGTAAAAGACATATTAACGAATCCATTTTATACAGGATCAAGGGTTTGGAATAGAAAAGATAATTTGAATAAAAAATTAAGGCCATATGACGAATGGATCTTTATATCAGATGCACATGATAGATTAATAAGCATTGAAGACTTTAAAGGAATTTATAAATAATTTAAGTCATGATTGAAGAACTAACTACTAGGAAAGTCTCAGGATTGTTCGGATAAGGAGTGGCAATTAAAATCGTTTTTTATTTTAAATGTGACTGAACTTGATTAAAATTATTTGAAACATAAAAGTCTAGGTTTTATGATCCCAACTCTTAATATTATAACAATTATAAGATCCAGACGAATTATCAATAATTTTTTACAATAGTGCCATTTCAAAAAGGTGACTAAAAATTATTAAAACTTTATCCCCACCTTTTTATCCATAAATTTCACACCTCAAAGAGCTATAATACTCACAATAAACAGTTGTTCTTTCAATTATGTCCTCTTTAGAAAAAAAAGAAGCATTCTCTAATAATTCTTTTGAATAATTCCGGAAGCAAATTTCAATAGGATTTAATTCAGGCGAATAAGCTGGAAGAAAGAAATACTCAATTGCTGGATCTGCATCAAGATATTGTAATGTTTCTTTAGATTTATGAATTTTAGCGTTATCTAAGATTAAAAAGAGTTTTTGGTAACCCTTAGTAAGAAATTCCAATCTTAAGGTATCTAGCCCTCACAAAAATAAGTACTTGCATTTCCTTCCATGGGAATCATTTTTAATTCATTGTTTCTTGCATCATAGCCACCTAAGAAAGTAATTTTTTTCTTAGTAGGTTGTCTTACATCTCTTACTTGTGGTACAGAACTCCAAATATGTCCTGAATACCGCATAGCATAGATTGGTTCCTTTTCATTTATATAAAGCAAACGATAATTTGAAGGGCAAAATCGTTCTATAAACCGCAAAACAGCACGTTTTATATCGTAATCAATTGGTTTTAATATAAAAGTTTCCTGAACTTGACGGTAGGATATATTTAATCTTTTGAGATCCCTAAAAATAGTTGTTGGGCTAATATACTCCTCAACTACGTTTTCAAAGAATTTACTTATCTTTTGGATTGACCAGGTATTAAATGGAAGTTTTAAACTTGCTGGAGAATTTGAAACTAATTTTTCAATAGCTTTTTGTCTTTTTACTTGTTTTTCAAACCAATTTGTTTGTCTCCAGGTTACTATAGCCCCAATCCCTAATTCATTCCATTTTTTAATCCAATGATAAACATTTTTTAATGAAGATTTTACAAATTGAGCAATTTCGGAAAAATTAAAACCATTTAAGGCATTTAATATTATTTCTGCTCTTTTTCTTACCTTTTTTCTTGAATCACTTTCGGAAACTTTTTTAAGAAGTAAAAATTCGTCATTAGATGGGGTATTAATTGTTTTCATGAGCATTTAAACAATTAATTTCCATCCTGAAATTTGTGACGGAATGTTAACCCCACAACTTATTTTTGTCGTCTTTTTGAAATGACACTAATTTTAAAATTAGTTAAAGGAATAAAAATTTATTTTAAAAAAAATAAAAAAGTGCAATAAAAATTGAATTGATTAAATAATTGAAAAAAGCTGAAAAAGAGTACTAATCTGCCGTAATTGCAGATGTGTCAGAAGATTCTTGAATTAATTGACTTTTATTATCTAAATTGTTAATAAAAAATAAATAGAATAAACCTAAGAAACCAACTATGATAAAGATTAAAGCATTTAAAAAATACATTAGTCTTAATCCTATTATACTAGCCATTATGACACCATAAACAATCCCAGCAATAGTGAATAGCGAAATTAACATATCCAATGCACTAAAAACTTGGCCACGTATCTCGTCCGTTGTGTCGCGGAAAAAAATGACGTTAGCAGGGATGTTAACAAAAATATTAACAGGTCCTATCAAAAAGAATATTAGATACAACTGCCAATATTGATTTATAACTAGAATTGGTGAAAGAATTATACCTCCAATAAAAAATGCACCTGAAATGAACGCAAGAGGTCTGTTTATCTTTGTAATCTTGCTGGCCAACAAAACCCCAGCCAGTACGGCAGAACCACCAAGTATAGATACACTAGTTCCAAACTGAACCTGCGACATATGTAAGTCAGTTTCTTCAAAAGCTACAATAAAGGAATTTATGGATGAATTTGCAAACATCAAAAAAGTGAAAATAATGATAATAAATCTTAATGTCTTAATTTGAAGTATCTTTTTTGTTCCTAATAATAAGCTTGGACGTTGTTGTCTAGTCCCATTTGATTGAAATTGTGGTCTAAGATCTGATTTGATTAACAAAATAGTAAAAGCGGAAAAAAGAAAAGAAGCACCATCTATAATAAAAGCTAATGAAAAACTAAAGACAGTTGCGATCGTAGCACCAATTATAGGCCCAAGTACCAAAATTAATTGCATTGTGGTTTGTGAAATTGAGACTGCTATATTCAACTCATCACCATGAACGATGTGAGCAATACTTGCTTCTCTTGCAGGCATAAAAAATCGGTTTGCCGTCGCGCCTAAGAAGACTAATACAGCAACCGCTATTAAAATATAATTCTTTGAATAAATTTTATCAAGTGAAATGATGACAGGAACTGTTAAAATGAAAATAGCATTTAAAATATCTGATGAAATCATTATAGGTTTTCGATTGTGTGTATCTACAAACATTCCAGCTAAAGGGGAAAAGAAAACGACGGGAATTAATTGCATTACTGCTATAATACCGAGCCAAAATGCACTTCCTGTATAATAATAAATGTACAACGGTAGCACAATAAATGTAAGACTGGATCCTAAATTACTTACAAACTGGCCAATCCAGAGTTTTGAGAAATCAGCATACTTAAAAACACTTTTAACAGAAGCTTTTGATTTATCAGAAGGTGCTACTTCTACGACATCCATGATACTCAACTTTTTTTAATTTTTTTTGTTCTTTTTGGTTTCTTATATGGTGAATTTTCGACAATCGAATTTTCGAATTTGGAATATTTATAGGTTTCGAAAATCGAAAATTTAAAAAGTAAAATCTTGATGCAATTTTTGTTAAGATATGAATGATGACACGAATATTTCTGATCAGAAATATCAATTAAATGAGGATCTTAAATTTTTATTAGGAAGTGAAGTTCGATTTGCGATAATATCAACAATAGATGCTTTTAAGGAGCCATTGAGTTTAAGCAAGCTTTCAATAATAACTGGTTATCCTATTACGACTTTAATACACCATATTCCAACTTTATTGAAGAAAGAATTCATCTTACCAAAAAAAATTCCTAGTAAGAGAGGAAAATTTTATGAATTAAGTGAAAAAACTTTAAAAATCTTAGAATTTTCTGATTCTGAAACTGATTATGAAATTTTTTTCAAAGAACTCGATGAATCGAAAAGTATGAGTATTGTTGATTATAAAGTCAAAATATTGAATCTTTACAGCGAATTAATAAAAACTGGAAAACTAAATTCAATTATTGCAGATGCAATAAATTCAGTTGCAATGTTTAATAGAAATATAGCAAATTTTTCAGCAGAATATTTAAAAAAATTCATTGAGGAATTTCAAACTAAGAAATCTTTAGAGATGGATATTCCAATAGCTTATATTTCTAATTTTCAAATGTCATTTACCTTTTCAAGTGTATCACAATTGAAAGAATTTCAAAAAATTTATCTCTCCTTTATGAAAGAATTAGCAGAATTAAAGAAAAAATTTGATTTAGAAAATACTAATGAAAATGAAAGTAAATTAGAAATATAAGCTATTGGAATATCCATCTCTAAAGATTTCTTAGTTTGAAATT
>DAHXPE010000291.1 GCA_027364495.1 Candidatus Heimdallarchaeota archaeon
AGCTCGTCTACAACATATTCCGTTAGAAAAATTTATTTATGACGCTATAACTGGTCAATCAATCCCTCAATTTAGCTTCTCTTCTCAGAATTGAATTTTTTCAATTCAAAAAGTAAGTCATAAATAGGTTAAACATTTACCATTTTTTTAATTAACAACAATTTAGAGAAGAATTTATCTTTAAAAAATATTTAATCGTTATCAAATTACGAAAATTCCTAAGTAATTACGTCGTTTATTTTAGAATGAAAAGTAAAAATAAATTAGATTCAGTTATTTAAATAATTGTAAAATAATTTTTTAAATAATGGAAACTGGTGAAAACCTCTAAATAACATTCATTTGATGAGTTGAGATTTGTTTCAAATAAACAATTGGAGGTTATCTAAAGGTCATCATTAATTTGGAATGTGTAAAATTTGTGAGTTATTCAACAGTCTCTAATATTAAGAAGGAAAAAAAGTTCAAAAATAATAAAAACTCAAGTAATGGGTATGAAATCATTTTAGGTTAAACTTTTGAATAGTTTTATATTTTTCAAAACAAAAAATTTCTATTAATGACAAATAAAAGGAAAATAGAGGACTCAAATTAATGAATTATATTAATGAAGTATCATTAAATATTATCTTGTCGACAAAAAAAATACAATTATGAGCGTCGATATAATAACAAATAAAAATTCAAATTCTGATATTTTACAACCGGTACTTCAAATTCTGGAAGTAATGAAGAAGAACATACAAAATAAATCATTCTTAAGATCATTAAAGGCAATAGCTAGGAAAATTAAAAATTTAATTAAAAAGCAAGTTCTGGATAAGACAATTTTTGATAATTTAAACAAACTGCGTAATAAAAAATTGCCTAATAGTTATGAAAAAGTAATTGATAATATTATATTCCCTATTTTAAATATCTTTAAATTCATGGGACCAAATTTAGCTCATTCTTCATTTAGTACGAATATTTTCTTCACAAAACCGTATATTATTACAAAAGCATCAACCGGTCTTTCTTACGCGTAAGGAAAGATTTTTGATCAAGTGACTAAGTCTGAACATTTATAGGACCATTTAGTACTAAATAGTAAAAGTCATTTTTATTAAATTAACATCGTTTATGATTTTTAATTAAATTGGTATTTGATAGAGAGAATTTTATTTCTTACTCAATTATATTCTTTTGGTAATTGTCAAGTTTTAAAAACCAAATTCTTATCTTTTTATTTACTCAATTCATTACTTAAAAATATTAAAGAAAAAATTTGAAAAAGTTTTTTTTTACCAATCCTTCAAACTCATTTTCTTCTGTCAATATTAACTATAATAAAGTGCTTTAGTAAATTAATATTTTTATAATAAAGGTGATTTTAGTGACAACTTATAACGCATGGTTTTCATTAGCTCTGGAATATGGATTATCAATTTTAAGTTTAGGCAAAGCAGGCCAAGGAGACGACCAACTTTTAACTGGCGGTTTAACTGCTGTTGAAACGTTACTAGGTTCTGAAATCGGTATAACACAAAAAGAAGGATTTGTTGTCGATCATGGTTCTTCTCATATGGAACGATTCCCCATGACAAAAGACGATCAGGTTTTGTTTGCCCAATTTTTAGTTCAAACCTTAAATGGCGAAAAGGTTGAACAAAGCTATAATGACCTTGCAAAAACCTTTATTACTGAGCTTTCAAGTGGAATACTAAAATCTTCAGTCTGGGATGAGGTTAAAGATGCACCACAGATCCTTTCTATTAGTAAAGTTAGTAGAATCGTACTTCAAGCACATGAAAACACCTATTCAAAATTAAAAATTAACTATAATAATAACGCGATTCTCACGATAATTAAAGACATTTGTCTTTCTGCATTTCTGAATTACCAATTTAGTGAGACTTTGGATGCCATTTCAAATAAAGATATAAAAGATGTCAATGATTATTTAGTTCCAAACCGAGAAATTCTATTAAATAATATGAATCTAGATATACAGGCTAAAATAATACAGGAATATCCTCTCACTTTTCTATTAACCCAACCAAAGTATTACAAAAATGAAATAGAGGATTTAATTACAAGGGAATTAGAATTTAATAGATTAGAACAAACAAATAATAGAATTTTAGACATAATAGAAGAAATTTTTGCTGATGATTCTCTTCGTAATTTAATTCAAAAATTTGATGTTACCACCTTACGACAAGATCGGGAAAATATCAGCGAGCTCATCGAACATTTAATAAGAGAAAGGTTACTTCACAAAGCTCCGATTGTATTTCTTCTTAATACTGAATTAAATTTAAAACCTATTATTCAGGAAAGAGTAATCGACAGAGTATTAAATGAATTTGATTTAGGAGAGGTATTAAGCCAAATTGCCAAAACATTGATTCTGAAAGCTCACCCAGACGATGAGATGCAAGCGAAATTAGTGTTAGAATTTTTCTTGAATTTAAGTCAAATATTTCCAGGTGGTTTACCTAAACAGTTATGGATTATTATAACTAACTTGCTGCAAATCTATGCAGTTGAAGCTAAGCAAGATATAATGCAGTTAAATAAAGTAATGACCATTGATGAATATTTTTGGACAACGATTGTAGAAAATATCAAGGCTTATCAAAATTTTCATATAAGCAATTTTGATTTGGCTGATAGTGGTCATGAATTAATAAATCTGTTTCATGGCGTAAGAGAAGCTATTGGTAGATCATTTCACGCATTTTACACCGAATTTATTTGGGACATTACAACTGAGTCTTTTGGGATTTATATTAATTCCCTTCAACAGAGTATTATGGGTGCTTATCAGTCTATTCAGACAATGTTTTATTTTGTAAAATTTTTAAATCTTGTATCTTCAAAAAAATTAACTTATTTAGATCCAGTTGTTCTTGGTTTTGATTTCAAAGAATTTATGAAAGTTACAAAACCACAAATAACCTCTTCAAGAGCAATTGCTATTCAAAATATGGCAGAAATGAATTTACAAAATATTTTAAGTTATTATTCCAAAAAGATGGAAATGTCCTTATCAGATGATGTAACAAGCATTTCAAGGTGGATAAGCAGACTCTCTACTATTGCTCAAGATATGGAAAAATTCCTGACGAATGTTGAAAAAGTTAACCCAAATAACTTAAAAAGTTTAAGACTTCCTAATATTGTTTTGAAAAAGCCAGAAGGTCTTAAATATGGGGAAAACTTTATGGATACTGCTGAGAAAGACTTCAGAATAATTCAAGATAATTGGGGTCAATTTGATGATCTTTACTCTAAATGCAAAGCTGACGTTGAAAATGAGAAAGACTCGAAAAAGGCTTCTAAAAGAATTTCAAAATTCGTAGATGACTGTAATAAAGTTCTTCAAAAAGGAAAAGAGAAGATTTCACAATTAGAAAAAATATTACCTCAATTAGATCTTATTAAAGATAACCTTCAATCTGATGTAGATAAAATCCAAAAAGAGATACCTAAAATTATTGAAAAGGAAAAAGTAAAATCGATACGTCTAGATATTGATAATACTGGAAATATTAAAGCTGTCGATTTAGAAAAAATCAAAAATTTAATAATTAGAGAAGAAAACAAAAGATTTAAGGGAGACAGTTTTATAACTGATTCGGAATTCTTATTTGCATATTGTACAACTTATCTATTTGATTCTCTGTCAGCTGAAATGACCAGTAAAGCAATTGATTTAGCAATTTTTAATCCCAGATCCTCAAAATTAATATCAAACGTCATTGAAGAAGGGAAATCAAAAAGAAGTAATGGAAATGGTTCTAAAAATGGCAATTTTGATTTCTTTGATAGTTTGAAAGAAGAAATTATTAGGACCGGTAATTCTGTCTTAGCTTTAACTCAGTTAATTTCATCAGCTATTCATAAAGAAATAAGTACTGACACCTTTCCTCTAAAAACCTTTGTAGCTGAAAAAGATGAAGTGCTAGCAGTAGAAATAGGTATCTTGGATAAAGTCTATGAAAAATGGATCGATGATAACATTAAAATTCACCCAAGAGTTAATTGTGTCAAAGATTCTAATCAAATAATGGTTTATTTGGAGGTTGGACGACGTCCGTCAACTGGTGTTGGTTAAGTTCAATATCTCATGGACGCAATTGCATTACAAACCTATAACAATGAATTAATACGTTTAGGCCTGTTCATAGAAAGTTTGAAGATAGTTGCATCAACTTTAGGAGAACATGAACGAAGAAAAGTTCAAAATCTATTTGAATCAATTGGTCAATATTTGACAACCTTATAGTTTACTTTTATTAATAAGTTAAAATTCATCTTTTTGAAATAGATCATGTTCAAGACTGTCAGCAGTTATAGCTACTTCTTGAAT
>DAHXPE010000473.1 GCA_027364495.1 Candidatus Heimdallarchaeota archaeon
GATAATTGAGATGTTTTTTCTAAACCATTTTGAACAAGTATATTATCAATGATTAACTTAAAGGCATAAGGCTCTAATGAAATATAGATACCTAAATACACGTTACATAATAGTAATATTGACCATTTCCAAGAATATGGTTTTAAAAATTAAATTATAAATGATAAAAGATTTTTTGGTAATTCTTCAAATTTGTTGGGCACTTCTTTCATTTTCTACGCTCATTAATTTTATTTCGTTCTATTTTTTTAATAAATTTTTTATACGTTCTTCTAGTATTTTATCTATTCCATCAACCAGCAAATATTTGTGATGCATTACTAACAAGCAATTATATAATTCTTCAGCTTGAGTATAAGATTTATTTATATCTTGATCTAAATAATAAGGAGAAAAAAGAGGGTTAAAAGGTACTAAGTCATCTGTTCTATCAACTCTGATTATTCCATAACTGTTAATTTCTGTAATTATTTTATCAAGTGGTAATTTCTTCAGAATTTCTTTAGAAAACCTTATTCCGATTTCATAAAAAAATAATTTAGTTGCTTTTTTGTGTGGAGCAATTAAATCTATACCATTAATTTTACTCAACGACTTATATATTAACTCAGCATTTCTTAGCCTTATAGAATTGTAATATTGAAATTCTTCTAATACATTTAATAAAATAGCGCTTTGAAATTCTGTCATAGCAAAATTTGAGCCTAAGATACCGAATGGCACCCATCCTTTATTCTCACAAAAGTGATATCCATCAGTTCTCATTGCGTACGCTGTATCATAAAATTCTTTATTATTCGTGATAATAGCTCCTCCTTCACCAGCAGGTATGAGTTTTTCCTGATTAAAGCTATAACATGCTGCTAAAGAGTAATATCCTGGGAAGTATCCATTGTATTGCCCACCATGAGCTTGTGCTGCATCTTCTAAAAGAATTATTTTGTATTTATTACATAATTTTTGAAGTTGTTCCATAGGAGCAAAACTAGAATGTAAATGTACAGCAATTAAAGCTTTTGTTTTATTAGAAATTAATTTTTTTACACAGTTGATATCTATACACGAAGTATTAATATCTATGTCACAAAATATAGGTATTGCTCCAACTTTAACTACTGCAGCCGCAGTAGCATACCATCCCATTACAGGGACTATGACTTCATCACCAATTGAAATTCTAATTGTCTTTAAACAAATTTCTAAAGCAGAAGAACCAGATGAAACAGCAACACAAAACTTTGAATTATTTAATTCAGACCATTTTTCTTCAAATTTTTCTGTATAATAATTACACTTCCTATTCTGTGCACGGATCGTCCATGCTTCGCTTGTTAGAACTTTTTCGATATCTCGTAGATACTTTTTAATATTTCTTACTTGTGGCCATTTTATGTTTTGCATGAATAATATTCCTATAAACATTAAGTATTTCATGTACTCTAACATTAAGTTGAAAATTACTATTTACAGCTTTTTTTGCATTAGAGCTAATTTCATCTTGTAGCTTCTTATTATTCAATAAATTTATCAGATACTCTTTCATTTCTTCTCTATTAGAAACTAAAAATCCATTTTTATTATGAGTAATGACATTTGACACTCCTCCTACATTGTATGCAATTGATACTAGTCCCATAGTCATCGATTCTAATAAAACGCTACCAAACTCTTCATGTTTAGAAGGTAAAATTAATACTGAAGCTAAACTCATTGCATTCGGAACCTGTGATTGAGGAATATATCCTGTAAATGTAAAATGTTCTTCAAGTTTATTTTTCTTTATAATATTTTTCATTAGATCTAATTCGTTTCCATCTCCAACAATTAGAAATTGATAAATATCTTTTAGCTCTTTGGCAAGGTAAATAATTTCACGCCAACCTTTTTCTTTTGCAATGCGTCCGACATAAACACATATTGGTTTATTTGTTGGAATCTTGTATTGGTTAATTAAGTTTTTAATTCCTTCAGTACACTCGAGAGATAAAAAGCTTTTACTATCTATAGAGTCTGTAATAATTGTAGACTTGAATTTCAGAGATGGAACATAACTTGCACATTTATCAAGGGAACTTTTAGTAAGAAAAATAACTGATGTAGCTTTATCTAAAACAAATTTTTCAATTTTAATATTCAGTTTATGTAAAAATATATCATAAAAATTCATGGGTTTGTAAGTAGCAATAGCAGAACAGTGAACAGAAATTACTAAAGGAAGATTAAGCATTTTGGCAGAAATATACCCACAGACAAGTGGTAATCCAACGCCACTTGCATGAGTATGGATGATATCATATTTATTTTTTAAAGATTGTTGATTTATAAGAATGTATGACAGAACTCCTAATAACCAAGAAATATTTAAATCAACCATACCTCGTATTCTAGAACG
>DAHXPE010000567.1 GCA_027364495.1 Candidatus Heimdallarchaeota archaeon
CAACGAATTTCTTTTTGAGTTAGAAATTTGAATTTCCAACCTAATTTTTCTTCTAATGTTAACCCAACTAAAGATTCCTTTATAGCTATTCCTTGGTTAACAATATCAATCAGTTTATTGATTATTTTTTGTGCTTGTGGATATAAAATAAAATGCTCTAGATCTATCCATTTTATTTTTTGTTTAATTGATTTAGACAAATATGGAATAGTTTCCTTATTCAGATGGTCATATTTTCCATCCGAATTTTTTGAATTTGAAACGTTTTTTTTATTTGACATTTTTATTCCACTTTGATAATCTAATTTTATTTTTCATTATCCTGAATTTGATCCTTTTTACCACGATCAGGTAAATATAAACTCTTTTTCATGAATTCAAGCATAGATTCGTTTGATAATAGAGAAGATAGTTCTGAAAATTCTGGATTCAAATCTTCTTCATTAGAATCGTTTTCAAAATTTTCGCTTTCAATATCTACAACTTCATCTGGTTGTCTATTTTCTGGATTAGTTGAGTTTGTAATGTGATTTTTAGGATTAGGAGCTGACCTTTTTTTCTTTTTTCTCCTTCCATATTTGAAATGACTTTCATTATCTAAATTTTGCTTTACTTTCTCCATGATAATTAAATTTTGCCATTTGTCAGTGCTGGTTTCTTCAATTCCATCTTTTACATAATTAAATAAATTTTTGGATATTCGAAACGGATCGTAACCATTTTCTCCTAATCCTGATACCAAGAAATCGGTAAGAACGTCATTTTTATGGTATTTGTATCCTTTCAATAGTTGAATACTATTTGTAATTGGATCTATCATCCAAATATAGCGTCTATCCCAATTTGAATATTTAAACATTAATTGTTGTCCATCCTCCCAATGGTAATTCTTACGATCTAACCGGCAATTTCTTAACCAATTGCTAGAATAAAAAATATTTTCAAAACGAAGACCATATTTAGAAAGTGTGGCGTCCCCATCTATTTTTGTCTGAAATTCTAAAAAATGCCATTCGGAAGGTGAAATTAAACGAAGTTCACCTCCTAATTTTTGAAAATTTTTCCCTCTTATTCCATCATTCCACATTTAACTAATACAATTTCTCAATTAGTCCAAGCAAGTGAATTAACACTTTCAGGCTTAATTGAAGCTTTAATCCCTCTAACTGATAATTCAATTTTAGAATTGGTTTCTATAATCAAGAACCAAATTTATTTTGGTAATCTACAAATTGATTGGGATACTCTTTCATGGGAAGCAATTATTTCGATAAAACAATCTAAATTAATCCCAGTATATGATTTACCTAAAAATTATATTAAAAAGAAATCTGATCAAGATATTCTTTTAGACTTAGAAAATCCAATTATTGATAAAATTAAAAGGATTATTATTTGAATTTTATTTCAGAGCAAGAACAGTTAGTAATTGATGCAATAATACAAAAATTTAAAGATAAAGTTGTAAAAAAGGATCTCAAAATCTTTGCTAAACTGTCAACCTATAACCTTAATGATTTATGGCAAATTTATCGAAAATGGAAAAACAATATAATTTTTCAACACCGATTGAATTTAATCAAACCAATCGTTGATAAATTTGGAAAGGAAGCACATTATTTAGATTTTTTTTCTTTTTGTTATCATAATTTAAATTATTCAAAAAAAGAAGCTAGAGCTGCTTATGACTTATACCTTAATTGGAAGAAAAATGGTGAATCGGAACTTTTCCCAAAAAAATATAAAGAATATGCCTCACATTTTAATGATACAATTACCATCTTACTACAAGAAGCATTATCAGATTGGAACAAAGCAGGAGGACAGAAAAAAACAGCATATGATTCTTTTGTAGTTAACTGTTTAACAATAGGTTTGGATATGAAAAATTTACCTTCTCTAAGAACTTTTGAGAGAAAAGCAAAAAATATTCGCGCAGTCGAAAAAAAAGGAAAATTTCAACCATCAAAATCTGTTAATGTTCCAAAAAGTATCATAGGTTCTTATCGTGAAGGAAGATTTCAGCCAGGATGTGTCATTCAAATGGACCATACTCTAGCAGATATTTGGATTATCAATGAGGTCACAAAAGAAGCATACTGCCGTCCTTGGATTACAATTGCTATAGACTGTTTTTCACACAGTATTTGGGGCATTTATGTTTCAGATGAAGATGAACATCCTTCCCAAGAAACCGTTGGAATGTGCATATTGTCTGGACTAATCAATAAAGGTAATCTTGTTGAGTGGAAAACCTTTCAAGAAAATCTACTTAATGATTATATCAACCCTTCTTTATACCCTTGGGATTCATCTGGTTTTCCAGCAAGAATTCAAGTTGATAATGGAAAAGACTTTCAAGCTGATAGTGTTGAAAAATTTTGCTTGAAAAATAATATTACGCTTGAATTTAGACCAATTAAGACTCCTGAATTTGGTGGTTTCATTGAGTCTTTCTGGGATACTA
>DAHXPE010000568.1 GCA_027364495.1 Candidatus Heimdallarchaeota archaeon
GCTATTGAATAAAGATAAAAATAAGCACAAAGATAACTTTGCAATAAATCAATTTGAAAGGATAGGTGACAGCAGCGAAATTCTACACGAGTTTTCCAACCCGAAAAATTTGTATAAAAATAATCGCGAATCTGAACATGAGATTATACATTATATTCATTCAAAACAGAAGATATTGAGGTTCACATTATCTCTGGTGATTTTAGCAATTCTAATATCATCATTTTTTGTCCCCCTTGTAACACACAACAATATCGATAGTAAGAAGGGCAATTACCCATTTGGATTTTTTACGTCTGAAGTCGTGGTAGGAAATTCAACCTATCAATTTTCTCACAATTATAAGTCCATTGATATTTGTCCCACTACATCAAAATATAATTACCCTCCCATATCTCCACTAATATTCAGCAGAAACGTCACTGGTGAATCCATCTCAATGAATATTAGCTTAAAGGCAAATAAATTCAATAACCAGATCTTAAACACCACTATTTTTAGGGTTGGCAATGTTTCTGTTAATTTATTCAATGAAATTTTCACTCCAAAAAAATTTTTTATGCTTTTTCCAAATGAAACTACGGGCATCTCAGCCCTACCAATAACAAATAAAAGTATTCCTATTTTAAACTTTACAGGAAATTCTTCTTTATTTTATGACATCAATATTTCAAATTTTCCTAAAAATGGCCTATATTTCTTTTTTAACGTATCAAACAAATCAAATGTGAGTCAACAACAAATTATGTATGCAAAAATAAATAACACTTTAATTCAATTTTTTGCTGTTCCCAATTCAAATTTGTACATATTGAGTCAAACGATAGATCATAAATGGGTCGTGATCCATACTTATCAATTCAGTAACAATTTAAATATTTTCAATATAAAGGTGGATAACGGATCTCTATTTGTAAACATAAATAATTCTGGCACTTACCAGATTATACTTAATACGAATATTTCTTTGCATCGTCTGGAATTTTCTATCGGCAAAGATTTTATTTATCCTGCATTTAATTACATCTATGCGCTAGAAGGAAAGGCTTCCCCGTTATTTGAAACAACTTGTGAGTCTTTCATTACATCCCCAGAATTACTTATTACTATGAAAGGACAAAATAAGACGGAATATTCAATCATTAACTCTTTAAACTTTACTTTTAGTAAGAGTTTTGGTCAATATACAATACGTTCAGGAAACAATATAATAAATTGGACATCTCAAGATAGAGTTGTTTGTTTTGGCCGTCTTTCACAGCTTAGTATTCCAATTACGATTTCCATTAATGGTTTAGATATATCATCTGAATATCCCGGTACAATATTGATTACTGTAGCACTATTAACTTTCTTTCTTCCCGGACTATGCTTAAGTTATCTTTATTATAAAAGGAGAGAATAGGGGAGTGTTGATTTTGGAGATGGAAAGATGCCTGAAATTAGGGATGTTTGTGGAATTATTGTAACTTATAATCCTACTAATAATTGTATTCATGCTATTGAACGCAACTGTAACACACTTGCAAAAGTCATCATATGCGATAATAGCACAAACAATGAAAATGCCAATCTCTTATCCAATTTGGTAAATAATCTAAACCAAAAATTTAATGGTCCAGAACAGAAGATAATTTTAATAAAAAACCCACAAAATAATGGACTTTCAGTATCATATAATCGCTGTGCTTCTATTGCTAAGGATCTTGGTTTTACTTTCATTGTTCTTCTAGACCAAGATTCATTCTTTGAAAACGGTAGTTTTGAAGCTCTCCTTAAAGATTATGATCAACTGAGTAGTTTGTGCCAAGTTGGAGCAATATCACCTTCCTACCTTAAAAATGGCAGAAGTTTTTATGACTTTCTTTTCGATGGCAGGTTCAAATGGAAAGGATTTTACTACTCTGAACACATAATCGAAAGGAGAGATCTAATTAATTCTGGTATGCTCATCGCTTTGTCCGTATTTTATTCAGCATCTGGATACGATGAAAGAATTTTCCTTGATAACTCAGATAGAAACTTTACCTTAAGATTGAGGTTGAAAGGATACAGAATTTTTCAGTCATTGAACTCAAAGCTAATTCATAACTTTGGAGAAAAAACACCCTCTAAATCGAAAGTTAAAATTCTTTATAGAGCACCAGACAGGGACTATTTTATAAAAGACCTAATTGGATGTTTACCTATTGCCAAAAAATTATCATTTGTGGATTTTTCTTTGATTGTACTTCTATTGTTTTCAAAAATACTTTCCACTTTACTCTTAAAGGATATGAAAAAGCAAAGATTTGATTATATTGCTAAAGGAATCAAAGGTTCGGCAATTTTACATAGAGATAAGTGTTAACAAATAATCGTTTAGATCTTAACTTGTTTTATGTGTGACCTCCTCGAATTACTATCGGGTTTCTCGATTTTTAGTAGCAATCATGTCATCAACTCCTTTTTGGTTGGCGCATAGATGAATTCATGAAATGTGAGAAAAAGAAGTGTCTACCAAATCAATAGCAAATAGTATTTGAATGTAACCTGAACACCCATTTTTAAGGTACATGACCCAACTGAATCGTTGTTAGAACCCTAACATCGCAATCATTTAGGGAATAGATTCGTTCCCAGCATCTTATCCAGTTTCTCAACAGATGCAGGTATCTGGCTCATTATCTCCTTTTTGCCGTCATCTATCATGTATACCCTTGAGAATTTTCCTAATAACTACCTACAATTTCAATATTCTGATTCCACTTGATTTTCCTAAACTAGCTGATTTGCTTCATGAATGCGTTATTTAGTGATTTCACAATCGAAATCTTTATTCATGCAATCATCATGTATTCATCACGGACATAATGAATTACGGTGTCAGTGAGAAGTATAAGGAATATGCAAGGTATGGTGACAGTCTCCATGAAATGGGAGAGAAGACAGACTGGGAATCCCTCAGGCCCATATTCCTGGATCTTTATGTCAATGATACGGTGAA
>DAHXPE010000001.1 GCA_027364495.1 Candidatus Heimdallarchaeota archaeon
CATTAGGGTGTTTTGAACTGATAAACTCCCGGAATTTTCCACCTTGTTCAGACTGAAAGCTTAATTCCAGCTCTTTTAAGCGAGGATCAAATGATTCAAGAAAATCATTTGAGATTATGATAATTTGTTTATGAATTTTCACTCTTGTTATAAATCCAAATTCCTGCAGAACATTCAGGTGCCATAATAAGGTAGTTTGAGGTAATTGAATTAATTCCTTTAATTCCTTCATAACCATCCCACTCCCGCCAGCCTCATGTAAAGCATCCATGATTTCTCTACGTTTTTCATGGTGTAATGCTTGAATGGCTGTTACTTTTCTTGTTGGCAAATACATAGTAACAGCGAAACCAACAAGTATTCCAACAATAAATATCAAATATTTTTTAATAAAATAATAAATTGCATACGCTAATCCTGCCATACCTGCAATGGTTACGGTTGTAAGAGCTAGTTGGGTCCCTGTTACCTGAAGATTAAACATTTTTTGCATTTATGGTGAAATCCAAGATTCCAGCGTTTCCTGATCCACTTTGTTGAGAACTACCTGGTGCATTAGGTATAACATTTTGATCTGATATAATATTTCCCAAATAGGAATTCATTGTCAGGTTATTTCGATCAGAACCCAAAAAATTACAATTAAGTCCTAAATCACGGACATCAGGAAAGATGAATTGATTCTGATATCCCGAAAAAAAAGCATTTTGCATGTAAAGAGTGCTGTTGAGAGTTTGATTAGCTTCTGAATAAAAATATAAACCATTAGAACCGATAGCATCAATGGTATTGAAAACTGATGTTCTTATATGGACATTCATGCTTAAAAAACTATTTTGAGAAATATATGGAAAATTTCTTACAGTAAGAAAAAAGTAATATCCTGGAACAGAAACTTCAACTCCATTTGGATAAACTTTACCTTCAGGAACAATTACTTGTAAAGAAAAAATATCATTCAAAGTAGTAAAATTAAATGAATGAATTATTTGACCATCAAAAGAACCACTTGAGACAGTAATTGGATAATAACCCCGAGATCCAATATCAGGACCGTTTGTACCAACAGCTCCAATATTATAAGTTTTATCAATTATATTTGATTCAGGTCCAGTTTGAGAGCTATTTACCTGTGTATATTCAATTAGAGAATGAAAAACATAAGTTATTGAAAAAACCTCTTTATTTGACAAAGAGTCAACATATGCCATCCTAATATAGGGGTTCGATAAATTTTGAACAATGCCTGCTTTTACAGTCATGTATAAGTTCGATGCTTTGTCGTAGATAGGACTGGTAAGAGAAACTTTAGTACTGGTCGATGAAACAGTGAAGGTCGGATTAATTGTCGAATTTTGAGAATTAACAGGTAAGCTTATAATAAAAAAATTTAATATTAAAAGGAAAATTGGGAAAAGAATAATAATTTTCCGAAAACGAAATGAATTCAATCTATCTTGTAAAAGGGAATTTTAATTTTTAAAGGAATCTAGAAAAATGTAATTCTTGTAAAGATATTTTTTTATAATTCATTAAAGATTTGCTTTGGCTGAAGATAGTCTGGATGATAGCTACGCAGAACTTTACGAATTTCATAACATAGGTGACAGTTTTCAATGAATTTTTCCAGATTAGGAATTTGATATGCCTAATTCTTTTCCGATTTTCTCAACTGAAAATCGTTCTAGGTGTTGTAAGGAATATCGAGTATTCTCTTCAGATGTTTTCCAATAGCCAGTGGTTTCAATTCCAAAATTGAATTTTTATTTTTTAGGTAATAGAATAGCATCCCACATTAAAAAAGATAAAAATAAAAAGATTAAAACATTGTTAATTCATTAATTAAAAATTTAATATTAGTATTGAAAATAAGAAAAGACAAATATATTAATCTATTTACAAATGATATTTAAGCCTTTAATGAAATTTCTAATTCAGTTGATGGAACAGCACTTAATGCTTTTGAAATTGGACATTTTGCTTTCGCTTCTTTCGCTATCTCTTGAAACTTTTCTTTTGTTATTTTTGGGACAGTTCCAACTAAATGTAGGACAATTTTAGTAATTGTTGGACCAGCTTCTCCAGGAGTTAATGTTACATCAGCCTTTACTTCTAAATTAGTTGCTGGAGTTGAATTTTTCTCTAAAAGAGAGGAAAGAAACATTGCAAAGCATCCTGCTTGTGCAGCACCAATTAATTCTTCTGGATTAGTTGATGGACCAGTTTCAAATCGGGACTTATAATCATAAGGGCCTTTAAAGACACCACTTTGTAACGAGAGAGATCCTTTACCATTTTTTAAACCACCGGACCAATTAGCGGTTGCACTTCTTGTAGGCATCTTGATTTCACTTTTATATTTATTTTAGAGTAATCTTTTTATTACATTTTTAATTCAATTTAATTTCTTAGCAAGATTTTTTAAATTCTTACTATCGTCAATTTTCGTTAAATATCAAATTTTCTTTTAAATTGCTGAGCTTTTAAAGTATATTTTATATTTTGAAAGATTAGGATAGTCTTATTTTATAATTAGTTTTAAAGTAAATTGTAAATGATAATTGATTTTAAGTAACCCGATTCTTCTCTTAGCCTATGTAGTTAGATCTCCTCGCTATAAATACCTCTCTACCGGTGAAAATCCAAATGGTTTACCTGGTTCTTTAATGAATATAGGTATTTATAATCTTTATTTGAGTTTAAAAAAGATTTTTCAAAAAATTGATCAATTTTCGATTGTAGCATTGG
>DAHXPE010000006.1 GCA_027364495.1 Candidatus Heimdallarchaeota archaeon
TTCACCGGCTATTTCAATGGGACCACTGTTTTCAAAATTATTTATAGCAATAGAATAAAATTTTTTTACATGTTTAAATACTTTTCCCTCGAGGAATTCACTTAAAATTATCAATCCATATGAAAATTGATCCTCAAAAAAAAAGAGAAGAAATAAATCTATCTTAAAAATGGAGAACTTAATATTGTCCAATTATTTTTTTGACTAAACTGATTAAACCTATCCCCAATCCATTTAATATAGAATACCTATTAATCATTATTTAACTTCATTTATAGTACTTGGACATTAATTGATTTTTGTATTTGAGTCTTTTTTTTAACTATTTAAATTCATTAAACATAATTTTAGCTTTAAAATTTTTTTAAAATGGACTATCTTTTTGCAACTTATTAATAAAGGAGAAAAATTTTAAAAAAGCATCTGTAAAAGCAATAATAATCAGCTAATTAATTTTTTTTTTTGAAAAAAAACCAACAAAAGCAAAAGGAACCTTCATTTATAAAGGCTTTAGTAGATTTTATTTCTTCTGTCTTCAATACATTTTGTTTCAGTTTTCTTGACCAAGACTGAAAACATAACGATTTGAACATCAAAAGATACTAGTTGCGAATTGATAACTTTCTGGTTAATATAAGCCTTATTTTAATCTACATTTGTTACATTCTAATTATATTTGAAGGCTTAATCAATCAGAATCAAAAAAGGACGAAATTTAAGTAATTTGAGTTGAAATTAATCTCTATTTTTAAATAAAAGATATTTTCAATTCATTTGATTGATACCAAAAAAAGGTCTAATCTTGGTCCGTTCAATTTCAACGTTACAAAATGAAATTTGCTTAATTAAAGCTCTAATTGGCAACAACAAAAAAATTCAAAGAACAGTAAGTAATTGTCAACAAAAAGTATTATAAAACTTTGCAACAGAGTATAATTTAGGCTGAAAAAATCCATTCCCAAATGATATTTTTGTAGCAAGAATTTTTTTTCATTGTGAAAACCTCTTTCAGAATTCTCTCAAAATACAAATTTAGCCTCCATAGTTCTAATGGATCATATAAAGAGAATTTTAATGATGGAATCTGATTAAATTGCTAAAATTATGAATATAAATAACCTATTTTGAAAAACGAATATTGGTCTAAGTACTAATTTAATATCTAAATTTTAGAAAAAGTAAAAGAATTCTTATTTTTAAAAAATACTCTCAAATTTTATCTTCCAATCTTAAATTTTTATTATATGAAAATAAAAAATACCATAAAATCCACCTATCTGTGTCTCAATTCCTTTCTCAGTGGCTTGATAATCTTATTAATCAATCAAGGACACATCATTTCTATATTATTGAAGTAATAGCTTGATGTTTAAATCACTATTCTTTATTTATACATCGATTCATTTTTCTAGACTTTGCTTTAAAATGAATCATCATTCAATTTTTATCCGACAAATTCGATTTTTTATCTGCAATTAAAAGCAAATATGTCGTAATCCTTCATTAAGACGCACTGTTATTTTACTAATAAAGGATTTACCTTCTTGAACATAATTAAGCCTGGACAAATCATTAAAAATGATTTTCATTTAATATTACTTGATAACTTTATAAAAACATATTCATATTTGTTCATGAAAATCAAAGTAATTCAATTTCTAAATCAAATCTGATTCAATTCATGTATAACTGTTCTAATTGTAATTTTAAAATTCATGCTCAGGATCTTTTTTGTGCAAATTGTGAAACTAAATGTTAAAATATTGAATAAAATAATTATACTAACCAATTGTTTTTGGTTTTTCCTTTCACACCACAAATTTTCCTTTATATTATAATTAAACGAAATTAGGTTTTAAAAATTGAAGTACGAGTAATTTTTTTAAAAATCTCTATTCGTCTCTCAATTTTACTAATATATTTATTTATATTCATTAAATCAAAATCACTTCATAATAATTGATTGATTACAAAGAATTCCTCAAATTTTATTATTCTTTCAAACTGTTTTTTTATAATAGCATATTCTACATTATAATACTATTTCAATTTATAAAATTACATTTACTAATTTTTTGTAACTTTCATCTTGTTTATAAATTTAATAATGGTAGTCTCTGATAATAAATAGACAAAAATTAGCTAAATAGTAAAATGATGATTTTTTTGCATGAAATTGTAATTAAACCTTTTGACCCTACCAAGTTGAATGAATTAGCTAAAGATCAGGTTATGATTTATAACCAGGCAATCAAAACTTTTCCAGATTACTTTCCAGCTAAAGTTGAGGATGTCGTTAAAAGGTTTCAACGTAAAGAATTTGATCAAAAACGTATGTTCTATGCTTTTGACAGAGATGAAATGATTGGGTATGCAGGATTATCTGGGAAAAATTTGCAGTATAATTCTAGAACAGCAGGTTATCCATGGATTCTTAAAGGGGTTGATCCTAATGTCAGAAATCTACTCTATAATGCAATGGAAAAACAATGTAGAAAGGAAGGGACAAGAAGTATGCATGCTTTTGTTGTAGAACGTTACTTGGATATTATTGACTTTTTCGAATCCAGAAACTTCCATATTACACAAGATTTTATAATCTTTGAAAAAAAATTATCTAAAATAAAGTTTAAAACTCCTGAAGGATACACTTTTCGATCACTAAAGGAGAAAGACCTGCCTAGGCTCGAGACAATATCTCTTCGAGACCGTAGAGTTAAAGAACGTATTTTTTCATCTGATTGGACACAATTTATGAATTTTAGTGAATATAATACAGATGATGTTATTATTGCAGAAAAAAATGGTAATATTGCCGGTTTTTATGCTCTTTCTATTCCAGCTGATCAAAAGAAAACTAAAACTTATTTTGCAGGCCTTGCTGTTGATGTCAAAGATCAAATGATTGAACCATACATTGAAATGGAATTAGAAAATCGTGCTTTTGAACGTGGTAAAAAAACCTTAGAAATTTCTCTTTCAACTTTCTCCAAAAAAATACCTCTTGCTAAAGAAAAGGGTTTTCAGCCAGCCGGTATAACTCTTAAACTCGAAAAATTTCTCTAATCTCTAAAATATAGACGATTTTTTGTAAATTTCTATTTTGATCATACATATCGAACTTCTAAAAACTCCGTTCTATATCTTTAAAAGTATTCTAGTTGTGAATGTTGAAAATCTCAATTTGGCCTTTTTTTGAAAAAAACAATCTTTATTCAGATCAGTTATTGAAGTTCTAATTTATTTTTTCCATTTTTTAAAACTGGAACTATTCAGCTCGCTCTGATAATTAAAAAAAAAATTTTAAACTATAGTACACGTTACCTGCTGTTTATAAATATTTGTTAACAATTGTTAATTATGGCAATTTCAGAAAAACAAGAAAAGATTTCCACTGAAAATAACAATCCTAGCAACTCTGAACAAAATAATGACCTAAAAGTCTATACATCAATGGAGCAGTTAATTGCCAACAAAAACAATCCTACTCCGATGCTTTTATTAGGTTCTGAAATTAACCCAAGTAGTAATTTTCAAATTTATGTTAAGCTTGAATATTTCAATCCCTTTGGTTCTATTAAAGACCGCGTTGCACTTTCTATGTTGCAACATGGGGAATTTCGAAAAGGTCAGACTCTACTTGAAGCATCATCTGGTAATACTGCAATAGCTTTGGCCGGTCTAGCTCCTTTGTTTGGTCTTAATATCGAGGTTGCAGTCCCTGAAAGAATCCCAGAGGATAAGAAACGAATCCTTAAATTATTAGGTGTTTCTGAATTATGGGAGGCTGAAGATGATCTTTGTCCTATTTATCCTAATGAAGGTGCACGTGGTATTGTCAATGGACTTATGCATTCAGCTGGTTTCGAGAGATTTGTCAATCTTAACCAATATGAAAATTCTGCCAATGTTTTAGCTCACTACCAAAATACAGGTCCAGAAATTTGGTCCCAAACGGAAGGAAGAGTAACTCATTTTTTCAGTTCAATCGGAACTGGTGGTACAATCTCAGGTGTTGGTTCCTTTTTAAAAGAACAAAATCCTGATGTTAAAATTATTGGTGTTGAACCTGACGATTATGTTCACAATCAATATGGTATGAAGAAAGTTAGTGGGCTTCCTGATCAATATTACCCTAAAATTATTAACAAAGAGGTTATTGATGAAATAAAAGGTGTTAAAGATGAAGAAGTCTATGCGTTGTTACGAGAACTCTTAAGACATGGTTATCCATTTGGCGTATCAACAGCATCTACTCTCAAAGTTGCTTTAGACTACGCTAAAACTGGTATTCAAGGGACCGCTGTGGTTATTGCTGCTGACAATATTTTCAAATATCTCTCTGTTTTAAAAACCGAATAAAGATTTTTTATACTTTTATAATTTTAATACAAATTTTTTATCTTTGTTAATAATTCTCTGAGTAAAATTTTGCTTTTTTTATGATTGTAAAATTAAAATTAGAATTTAATTTAGATATATTACCTTAATAATTCCTTATCTCGCTTAAAACAATTAAAATATCATTTATTGATTTTTTTTGAAATTAAATTTTTTTTTTAAATTCAATAATGTCGAATTTAATTACTAATGTCCGCTCAATCAAACCGTTCTAAAGCTTTTGAATTTTACAATTTAGGTGTTAATTCGCTTAATAAAGGTACAGATCAAATTGCTGAAGAAAATTTTAAGAAAGCAGTTGAATTCCTTCCTGATTTTGTTGAAGCATGGTATAATTTAGCTTTATTATATCATACCAACGGTCAGTTAACGGAAGCCGAATTTGGTTATAGAAAAGTTATTGATTTGCAACCAAACAATATTTTTGCTTGGAATAATTTAGGTACTATACTTCTTCATACTGACCGTAAATCAGATGCTATTAATGCTTACAAACAAGTTACTTCTCTTGAACCTGAAGATCCTATTGCTTGGTATAATTTAGGTTACGCCTCTTGGGAAGCAGGTTTTTTTCCTGAGTCCGAACAAGCGTTTCTTCGAGCTATAGATATTAATCCAGAATTTATTGAAGCTATGAATAATCTGGGTTTTGTCCTTAGAAAATTGAACCGATTGGTGGATGTAGAGGAACTTTATCAAAACATGCTCAATATTAAGCCTGAATATGGGAAAGGCTGGTACGATTTAGGCAATGTATTCAGAGATCTAAATAAACTTGAAGAAGCAAAAAAGGCCTATCGAAAAGCTATTGATTTAGAATATGATGATGCAAGTCCTTCGCTTGAATTAGGAACTATTCTGCTTAGTCAGGATAAAATAAAGGAAGGAGAAGATATTATTAATATTGCTGTTAATAAATATAAAGACAATTATCAAACTTGGTTTGGATTAGGTACCGTTAATCAATTTTTTAATCGTTTCTCCGAGGCTGAACAAGCTTATAAAAAAGCGTTAGATATAGATCCACGCTTTGCAGATGCCTGGTACAATCTGGCAATTGTACTTAGACATTTAGAAAAATATCAGGAGGCTGAACAGGCTATGAAGAATTATCTTGCTATTTTTCCAGACGACAGCAATGGTTGGTCGATTTTGGGATTATTACAGGAAGATTTAAACAAATTGGACAAGTCGGAGAGTAGTTTTAATAAAGCGCTTCAATTAAGTCCAAAAGATGCTACTATTAAAGCTGATTTAAGTAAAATTTATGCTAAAACCAATCAGTACGATAAAGCAATGTCTTTACTATCTGATATTCTTAAAGAATCACCAGATAAGCCACTGGGATATTATTACTTAGCATTATATTATAATACTCTAAATAATATTCAACTAACCATTGAAAATTTAGAAAAATGTTTTGGGTACGATATCGATGGTTATTTTAGCAAATTAGCGGTTAATAGTAAAGATTTTGAGTCAATAAAAAGTTCTTCTGAATTTCAAAATCTTTTCCTCAACACAAATTAAAGACTTTTGAGTCAATAGATTTACCATTTACTTTCTTTTCCTTTTTTTTTCTTAAATTTTACTTCATTCAAGATGGTCAGTCTGAGGTTAATCAAAAGGGGTTGTTAGAAGGTCGGAGTGAATCTTTTCTTTCAAAAATTGGTCAAAAACGAACAATAAATTTGTCTAAACATATTCCGAAATCTATGACAAAATATACTGCTCTACGAGTTTTAGAGCGAGACAAACATTAGGGAATCTACAGTTGTTCGAAAATATAGTAAAATGCAGATAAACATATCGAAATAATCGTTTAGTAAGGTCTCTTTAAAGTATTTAAAGAAATAAGAA
>DAHXPE010000034.1 GCA_027364495.1 Candidatus Heimdallarchaeota archaeon
GATTAGCATTTTTATTAAGTACAATAGCAACTTATGGAGATCCAACCAATAATCGTTCTATTAACGGAGTTTATGGCCAAAATTGGCATGATTTTTGGTCCAAAATAGGTAAGAAATTCAATATAAGAGATACATGGAATACTGCTTATACGTTATTTAGTACACCAAATTCAAATAGACCTATGATGGTGAGTTATTTAACTGACCCAGCATACAATTATTGTCTCTCTAATGATACAAGTGTTTCCTCAATAGTCACGACGTTACCAAATGGCACAAAATCAGGTTGGTTCCAAATTGAAGGTATCGGGATTGTAAAAAACTCTCCAAGACAAACTGAAGCAAATATCTTTATGAACTGGTTTTTAAGTAAATCATTACAAGATAATATTCCAGAATCTCAGTGGATGTTTCCTTCAAATACACAGGCATCTATTCCCGCTTGTTTTGCAGAGGCTGGTGTTCCAAAACTTTCAACTATTGTTCCATTAAATAATTATCTATCTAATAAAGACTTAAAAGAATATATTACGACATGGGAAAATGAATGGCAATCAGCCCTTGTAACCAAAAACCTTCCTGGTTTTCAAATAACAGGTATGATTGTGTTTGTGCCTATTATTGCAGTAATTGCCATAAATAAAAAAAGAACACGAAAATAAATTCATTGTGAAGCTATGATCACAAATAAGTCAAATAAATTATTTCAAGTGTTTATTCTTATTCTTCCCATAGCTTTTTTACTTTTTTTTCTTGTTTTACCAATTCTTTTTACTCTTAATTCATCATTCATTAATATTAATTCAGGTAATTTTACTTTTCAAAACTATATCTCGGTTTTAAATGACCAATTAACTCAGTATTTTATTTATTGGACATTTTATGAATCAATTATAACAACAATTATAGCAATTTTCTTAGGAGTGGGTTGTTCATACATTTTAACTCATTATAACGTTCCTGCTAAAAGATTCATTCGAAATTTGCTTACTGTTCCTTTCTTGTTACCATCAATTACTGTTTTAATTGGTTTTATCGTAGTTTTTGGAGACAATATTTTTTCTTCGAATGGTATTATTTTAGCAAATTTATTTTACAATTTACCTCTTATGATAAGATTGACAGAATTGGGGTGGATAAGTATTAATCCCGAGTATGAAGTGGTTGCTAAAAGTCTTTCAATGTCTAGATTATCATATTTTTATCACGTTGAACTTCGTCATCTAGCTCCTTCAATTTTAACTGCGTCATTACTTGTATTTATTTATTCCTTCAATGGTTTTGCAATAGTTCTAGTGCTCGGTGGAATTCAATATCAAACAATTGAGGTACGGATCTATTATTTATTTTTAGGGATTCAATTTGATGAGGCATCAGCTCTAGCCATATTTTCATTACTCATTAATATATGCGTTGTTTTTATATATTTACATTTTTCTTCTCAAAATCAAACAAATATGGAAAATTATTCCTATGAAACAAAAGATATAACTAAATTTGTTTCTAAAAAATTACGAATGAGGATTTTTAGAATGGTCTTCTTTGTATTTTTTTCTATTGTAATATTTGTTATTTGCATATACCCTTTACTAGGTATTTTCCAAACGGCGTTTATTGTAAATAATAAACTTAGTTTTAAGAATTTTATAAATCTATTATCAGAAACTATTCCTCCATATGGTATAACTGTGCAGGATATGGTTTATAATTCTTTGTTTTTTGCAATAAGTGTCCTAATAATATCAATTATTTTCTCTTTATTATTAAATTTTGGTCTTAACTACAAAAGCACCAACAATCCACCTCCCGTCTTAAGTTTTCAATATTTGACAAATGTAATCGTCATTTTACCATTAATGGTGTCCGCAATAACTTTAATCTATTCAATTTTTTCGTTATACAAAACAACATTTCTTTATGAAAACATTGGTCTGATAATAATAATTTCCGATTCATTAATTGCATTTCCTTTTGCTAATAGAATTATAGCTACTGCAAGATCGAATATAAATGAAGAGTTATTGGATGTGGGAAAATCATTAGGACTAAATAGATTAAAAGTATTTTTAAAAATTGAATTACCACTTTTGTTTTCAAGTATAATTGTAGCTGGAATTTTTAGTTTTGCAATATCAATGGGGGAATTTGCTTCAACTTATTTTATAAGCCGGAGTAACACAGCAACAATTCCCCTCGGAATATACTCATTAATTTCAATAGAAAGAAATATACCAGAGGCAGCCGCATTAAGTTCGATATTAATTTTGGTGACTTTATTTATTTTTTATTTTATTGAACGTTTTAGCAAATTTGATTTTAGAATTTAAGTAATGATTGCAATGTTAGAATTAAATAATATTAGATATACGTATGATAAGACATTCAAAATAGAGAATATTTCATTTACCTTAGGAAAAGGGGAGACATTAGCAATAGTAGGACCCTCTGGTAGTGGAAAAACAACATTATTAAAACTCATTTTGGGTAGTTTGGAGCCAGATGAAGGTTTAATAAATCTCGATTCAATAAATATTACAAATTTAAATATAGATAAACGAAATATAGGTTATTGCCCTCAAGATCAATTACTGTTTCCTCATTTAAATGTATTTGATAACATAGCAATGGGATTAAAGGCTAAACATCTTCCAAAACGAGAAATAATAGAACAAGTTGAAAAATTAGCTCAAATGAGTGATATTAATTTTATCTTGAAGCGAAAGACCAATCAAATAAGCGGTGGGCAAAAGCAGAGAGTGTCAATTTTAAGAGCTTTAGCTACAAATCCAAAAATACTTCTCTTAGATGAACCGTTTCATAATTTGGATGCTCAAATAAAAGGACAAATAGTAAATTACATAAAAAAAGTACAATCACTGTTGAATATCGGAATAATATTTGTAACTCATGATATCACAGAAGCAAAATTATTAGCTGATAAAATACTAATTTTAATAGATGGACAAATGAAGCAGGTTGGAAGCTCCAGAGAATTGAGTTATAATCCAAATTCATATGAGGTAGCTAAAGCAATGGGAATACCAAATATATTTGAAATACAATCCCACAATGAAGAAAAAAATATCATTAAACTCGAAATTGGTGAAATTAAGTTAGAAGAAATAAAGTACAAAGGACAAAAGAATGTTCTTATAGATCCGACCGGTATAATTCTAGATTCAAAGAAAGAAGCTGATTATGGAATATTTCAAGGACTAATTAAGGGAATATTATATGATTTATTAACACAAAAACAAATTTTAGAAGTTCAAATTATTGAAAATAATCCATCCAAAGAAGAAAAAGAAATTGCAGGGCTTCAAATCACATTAGATTCTGAAGAGTTTAAATTGGAAAAAAATCAGAAAATAGAATTTAATATTCCATCCGAAAGTTTAAAGTTTTTTTAAAATCAATTAATATCGTGGCAAACTGGGATCAACTGTTCTAGCCCAATTCTCGATACCACCAACGATATTTACAGCATTAAAACCTTGTTGACGTAAATATCTGGTAACTTGTCCACTTCTGCTACCAGTATGGCATAATATTGCCAGTTGTTTATTTTTTGGAAGCTCATTAATCCTACGAACAATTTCACTCATCTTGATATGGGTAAAGGGAACAGAAACTAAAGATAAATTAGTATAATTAATTTCCCGATCTTCCCGAACATCTATAATCAAAAAATTCCCGTTTATGGCATTAGTTTTAGCTTCTTGTGGTGATATTTGAGGCATATGGCTAAACATTTTTTATCGTACTCTTTATTATAGTGAATAAAGCTTATTTTTAGATTAATAACTAAAGGCTATAAATCTGAGTTATTGACAATTTTTCTTTTTTGAGAGATTTTTAAAAAGGATTTATCTCTTAATCCTTCTTATCAGCTTTTTGGTTATTGAAATAAAAAGATGTTTCTGGGAAATTCAATTCAACATCAAATAATTTAAATAACCAAAGTAGTAGTGGAACTACGGTAAGTTCTGTTCCATAAAAAGGAAGTATTAGCAGAAAACAGAATGAAAGAATAATTTCTCGTTCATAAGTTGTTTTACCAAATTTAAAAGATATAAGAACAGAAATGAATGCCGCAATAATGAAAATGATCGAATAATAGTTGAGTAAATTAAATAAAAGAACCAGCTCAATTAATATTGGACCATAAATTCCAGCTACCTGACTCCGTGAACTTGTTTCTAATTGGTACAAAAACGTTGCATTTAGCATATTATAGAAGCCAAATGGAATAATTAATATAGCAAATAATATTGAACCAAAAATATAAGGTTTTAAGAATGCTAAATCTTTTATTTTCCTTACATGGGAAAATTCTTCAACTATCTGAACAAAAAGGAGTAATCCTGTAATATACTTAACTCCAGCAGCAAAAATATATGCAGTAATCCCTATATAATACTGTGTATTATGCCATGAAAGTTTTTTGATCAGATAAAATCCTATTGTAAAGTATAGGACTAATAACGAACTGTTTGTAAATAGAAAAAATCCAGTTACAAAGATATAGATTGGAATTAATCTTTTATGCTCCACTTTGTCTAGGATTTTCTTTAGGAAAAAATAGCCAATAGTCAAAAAGACAATATTACCGAAAACAAACCATGAATTTTTTAAAAATGGAAAAGTGACTAAGGCTGGTTTACAAATGATATAAACGATGGAATAAACAAATAAATCGGTAGGAAAATAGTGATAAAGACCAAATACGACATGATTGTTTAATAAATGAACAACGACATTCTGAGCGTAAGGATTTGCACCATTGTTCACAAAGGCCATGGTTCCAGAGATAATGGCATCATCCACGTCACTTTGTAAAAAGAAAAAATTTGCAATTACTGAAAAAAATAACCATGCGATCGAAAAAAACCACCAATAGGTTAAATTTCCTTCTGTTATGATATTTTTTAGATGAACTTTATCTTGGTATATCCAAAGAAAGATTGTTGCTATAACACCAAGATTATATATTATTACAAACGGATTTGTGATTGTTTGGGTAACTTGAAACAAATTGCATCAATTTTCTTATTTTATAAGATGTTTAAACCATTGTCAGTATTTTAAAAAGTACAATTAAGATTAAAAATTTGGGTTTAAAATAAAATTGTTGTCGAACAGTGAAACCAAAAAATCTGATTTCAATACTATAAAGGAATATCTAAGCAATAGGAATATATTAGGATTATTCATTCTTTTTATGGTTGTTAGGCTAATGCTAATTTTTATACCTCCTCTATTTACGACTGATTTGGCAAGATGCCTATTTTATGGACAACAATTTTGGAAACATGGTTTTAACGTCTATAAATTAACGCCAATACAATTAGATCCAAATTATCATATCATTGATCCAACGACTCATCAGAAGGCTTGGCCATATAATAAATATGATTATGGAGTTATCTCACTATTTTTCTATGCTCTAATTGCATTATTTCCTGTTAGCAATTCAATGTTACTTATTATTACAAAGTTTTTATTTAATATAGCTGATGTTGTAACATTTTTTTTATTAATTTCCTTATACCAAAGAAATAAAGAGTTCCCAATGATCTTTTGGATAATAATGATTCCATTTACAAGTATTGAAGGTCAAGCATTAGCTGTGACGGTATTATTTTTTACATCCAGTCTTTTCTTTTATTCCAAAAACAAAAAATCATTAGCTTATATAATATTAGCTTTAGGATTTCATTGGCAGTATGTTACATTATTTATTTTGCCTTTTTATGTGCTAAACGATTTTTATTTATACTATACAGCTGAAAAAGAACGAAAAATTCCATTGAAAGATCTTTTAAAGCCAATGCTTGCTTTTATTATTGTTTTTATACTGTTAATGTTCCCACTACTGGTTTCACCTTATATTTTGTCTTATGTTTCATATGAAGGAAATCTCTTGGTACATTCAGCCCCTTGGAATCCTTTTTACATTGGATTACCCCTAACAATTTCATCGTTTCTACTGTTATTCTTTATGATTTACATTCTTTCAAAATGGTATCAGCTAGATACACATCTCAAAGAAAAATTCTTCAAAGGAATTGGATTTATTCCTCTATTAGGTCTATATTCATTTCTTTTAATTTATAAGTATGCATTTCCTTGGTATTGGCTTTGGTCCTTCCCATTATATTCACTACTACCAATAAAAATGCGAAAAATATTTTATATTTTTATGTCAATATGTATTGTCGCGTCGATTGAATTTATTAATTGGACAATTGGATTTCACTATTTTTTTAATTTGTTATTCGTATTTAAATGAAAATTCAATAAGCTCACCAATAAAAGTTGAAATTAGCAAAGAATAATTTGTATTATTATGTTTCAGCCAGGTAATATCTGTGGGATTACCCGAGAAAGAAGCTAAAAAAATATTAGTTAATTCAAAGGAATCACCAAAGGTCTTATAGGAAAAAATCGAGCATGAATTATCAGCACTGATAATAGCCAAAAACTTGTAATCATCTGAAAATTTGAATTTAAAGACCTCATCAGTATGCAATGTTAACGTGTTAATTTCTTTTTCTTTAAGAACATCAAAAATTATAATCCTACCATTTCGAGCACCTGTAAATAAATATTTATTATCTTGTGAAAAAACAGAGCTCAAAACGCTATCTGTATGCCCTATATATGTAAATAATTCCTTCATATTCTTATCATGTAATACAACGCGCTTATCATTAGATGTAGTGACAATATATTCAAAATCAGTACTAAAGGTAATTGAATTAACAGCATATTTATGAGTTGCATAAGATTCCAGTAATAAAAGATCTGGTAATTGCCATTTCTTTATGGATGTGTCGGAAGAAACTGAAATGCACCAATTTTCAGTTGGATGGATAATCAGTTCATTAATACCAAGTGTATGACTAGATTCAGGATCACTTGATGTAAGAAGTTTTCCACTTTCAATATCCCATAATTTTATGTATTTTTCTTCGGAACCAGTTAATAATTTGTGATCTGAAGTAATGCCTAACCAATTGATCTTTCCTTTGTGAGCCTCTGTAATTGTTAGTTTTTCTTCAATTTTACCATCTAAAAAGTTCTCTAATGAGTAAAATTGGATAGTACCATTTCCATAGCCAGTAATGAGGCTGTTATTTATTGGATCGTATAATAAATGAGAATAATATTCCTTGGTAGCTTCAACTAATAAAATAGGATATTTTTCGTTATCAATTTTAAAAACCCTGAAGGACCCATCAGCAGAGGCAATAGCAATACTATCTCCAGTCTTATTCCAACATAGATCAGTAACAGCTAACTTAGGGCCTTTGAATTGTTTGAAAGGTTTCAAACTTCCAGGTTGAAAAATATAGGTGTTACGATCAAAACCACATGATGCAAAACTCTCTTTAAAAGGACAGAATTTTACGGTGGAAATAGCTGAACTATGAGCATTAAAACAAACAAGTTCGACATAATCGTTTTGAACATTCCAAACCTTGATTTGTTTATTAAGAGAAGCACTTACTAATAATTTACCATCAGAAGAATAATCTAACCCTTGAATCGGAAGTTCATGAGCTAAAATTTTTTTCCTCACTTTACCTGAAGGGATATCAATGATAACCAAATGATTAGTAGTAGTTCCAACAACACAAGAAAGTTCATGTGGATGGACTGCTATAGCAGTGACACCACCTAATTCTAATTCAAAGAGCATTTTATTAGTGTTAAGATCATAAATCCGAAATTTTTTGTCTTTAGAACCAGTTAAACAAAAATTATCTTTAATCTTAACAGTTTTTACAATGTTAGCTGCTTCTATAAAATTAAATTTTACTTCACCAGTTTCATAATCCCAAATTTTTACTGTAGTATCTTCACTGGAAGAAGCAAGAATAAGTTTATCTTGATAAACTGCAAATTCAATCTGAGTGACCGGTGCAATATGGCCAATGAAGATCTTAATCTCTTTTCCTTTCATATCCCAGATTCTGATTGTATCATCACTTGCACCAGTAGCAAGGTAGATAATATCATCATTACTACTTGAAGGAACAAAAGAAACAGTATTAACACTGGCACTATGAGCTTCTTTATGAGGAATTATAACCTTTCTAGAAACATTAATCTTTGACAAAAGCACTAACAACCGATAAAATTAATAAAGTTAGAAAAGGAATACTTTTAAAATTATTCAAAATTTCAAAGAGTCAAATTAAGATTAAAATTAAAAAAGCAATATAAAAATTTTTTGGAAAAAGTGTTTATTAAAGATTTACAGTTTAATCATAGATAAAAGGCTATTTTTGTTTTTTTCAAATAAAAGTAATTTTTCTTTAAATTTTAAATTTTTAGGATTACTACCTGCATACCCAACTAAAGCCCCTGAAGAACCAATACAACGATGACAGGGAATGAATAAAGGCAAAGGATTCAATCTATTAGCTTGACCAACAGCACGAACAGCATTAGGGTTATCAATCATAGCAGCAATTTGTTTATAGCTATAGGTTTTTCCATAAGGTATTTTTTCTAATTGTTGCCAAACAGACCGCTGAAAATCAGTGCCTTCTTGAATATCAAACGGAATCGTAAAATTTTTTCTTTTATAAGTAAAAAATTCGTCTAGTTCATGGCAAGCTTGCTGTAAAATGGAATTTTTTTCTTTTTTTATCAAGAATTGATTAGATAATTTTTGCTCAAATTCATGTTTGTCACTAATAGGTAAAGAAACTTTAATCAGTCCTTTATCAGATGCAACGATTGTAAAAAATCCTAAAGGTGATTCATAAGTGGTAAGATAAACATAGTTTTTCAAATTTGATACCATAATTTTCTTCATCAAAAATTTTCAAAAAAATACATTAAAAATATTTAGATTCCATCTGTGAATTATGCATCTAATTAAATTATACAAAAAAGGGAAAAAATGAAAATAATTGGATACCCAAATTTATGAAAAAAGCTTCTTGACTAGGAGAGGAAGAACCTTATGGAGATCAGCTACGATGCCATAGTGAGCAACCTCCCAGATTGGCGCTTCAGGATCAGTATTAACGACTATAATAGTCTTGGATTTTTTGATGCCTGCAACATGTTGAATAGCACCAGAAATTCCATTTGCGATGTACACATCTGGAGAAACTGACCCACCGGTCTGGCCAACATGGATATCATTTTCAGTCCAGCCGGCATCCCAAACTGCTCTTGAAGAGGCTGGTTTAGCACCTAATGCATCAGCTGTTTCAAATATAATTTTGAATTTTTCAGCACTACCGCATCCTCTGCCACCGCTGACAATAAATTTCGCTTCAGATAGATCAACAGATTTTTCAACAACTTGTACTCCTAAAATTTCTTCTTTGAGATCTTCAGGTTGAAAATCAATACTAACTGGTAAAACTTCTCCTGATGCACTTTCATCAGCTGGGGGAGCTGAAAATGCACCTATACCTAGAACAATAAATTTATTTTTACCACTCAAAGCATATTTAAAGATTAAGTTGTCATTATAAGCTGGTTTATCGACAATAAGCTTCTCATCTTTCCAACTTAGAGCTGTAACACCTGTAAAAGAAGCTACTTTTTGATTAAAAGCAACCCTAGGAGCTAAATCAGTTGTGCTTGTAGAATAACCAAATATTACTATTTCAGGGTTGGTTTCTGAAATAATTTTATTAAAAACCTTGGTAAAGGGCAAAGTACGATAATGTTCAAGCTGGTCATGTGAAGCAACGTAAACTTTTGAAGCCCCAAGACCAAAACATTGTTTAATGGATTTATTGGGATTTTTTCCAGCAACTAAGGCTGATATAGTGAAACCATTTGCAACGAGTTCCTTAGCAGCTCCAAAAGCTCCTTTGGCAGATGATGTTAAGGCATCACTTTTTTGTTCTGCAAAAACTAATATTTCTTTAGCCATGATAACACTCTCAATTCTTGTAAATAGTCAGGTCGATACCATCCTCTCGCAATTTTGCGATTAATTTATCAACACCAACTTCAACATCATCTTCTTCGACCTTAAAACACTCAATTTCAGATTTTTGAGGCTGGATAATTTCAATCAATTCTAATCCTCCCATGTTGTTAAGTCCAGTAGTATCTATCTCTAAATCTGCAAGAGAAACAACGGGAATTTGAGTCTTTTTAGCTAGCATAATTCTTTTGACAGAAGTATACCTGGGTTCATTAGCAGTAGATGCGATAGAAAGAACACATGGTCTTGGAACTTTCAATTTGATAGAACCACCCTCAATGTACCTTTCAGCAGTAACCGTTTTGTCCTCAATCTCAAGTTTATCGACATAAGTAACTTGAGGTAAGTTAAGCATTGTAGCTAAAATAACTGGTACTTGAGCTTGGCCGAAATCAGTCGAATACATTCCAGTCATAATAAGATCTGGCTGTTCCTTCTGAATAGCTTTAGCAAGAATTGTGGTTTTAGCCATAGATGAAAGAAAATCGAGATCATCAGCTTCAATACGACTGGCACTATCAACTCCCATAGCAATAGCTTCTCGTAAAACTTTAAGAGCATTTTCAGAGCCAAGACTCAATACATGAACAGTAACGCCTTCTTTAGATTCTTTTATTTGTAAAGCAGCTTCGATCGCATTTTTATCATTAGGATTCATAATAATATCATCTGAATCCAAATCTTTGGGCATATATTTAGTGCTGCTTACATCTAATGAGTTTGTATCAACTATTTCTTTGATGGCAACAATAATTTTCATAATATTCACTTTCTGAAAATATTTGGTAGTATAAAATACCGGATTGAATCACTACAAATTGAAATTTTTTTTAAATAATAAAAAAGTAATGATTGCTAAATAATAAGGGTTAATTTGTTTCAAAAATTATTTCATATATTCATTTTTGTGTATAAGTTTGAATGAATTTAAGGAAAGATATTAACAATTTTTCCAATGAAATTCCAAAATTTATTTAAAAATAACAAAAAATTTTAACATAAAACTTCAAAAGATTAAAAATAGGAATAATAAAATAGCAACTCTTTGAATATGAAAAAACCAACCTAAAACACAAGGTTTACTCCATGAGCCGTAGAGCAGATGCTAAAACAGTGAAAATTTCTGAATCAGCTTTGAATGTTTTAAAACATGTTAAAGAGGATCTTTTTCATGAAAACAGTTATTCACAGTCCATTTTATTAATGAATTTAGATATAGAAAACCGAAAAAAAGAAGGGAAATATTCTAAAATAGATTTTGTAGAATCTAGTGATCTTGTACAAAAAGATAAAACAATAGTTCTCTCAAGGGAAGCTCATGTTTTATTGAACAATATAAAATATGATCTAAACTTTAAAACTATTAGCGATGCTATTGAATACCTTTGTAAGCAATGGCAGGCAGTAAAATAGGTAATTTGTATGGATGATTTACTTCCACGATTACAACGGGTCATGCTTTTAATGACCAAACAATTAAACAATCTCAGTCAGAAAGATTTAATGTTTCTTCTGAAATCTTCTGAAATGACAGGCTTTTTTAAACAATTAGCAAAAATAGAAAATGATTATGACATAGATCGTTTGGACAGATTTTTTATACCGAACCTTGAAAAGATTGCCAATTGGCAAACAATATTGCCAGGTGGAAAAATAAATGTGAGAAAAGATTTTGTAAAAGCCTATAAAAGAATGGATAAATTTGATAAGGAAGAAGTTAAAAGGAAAGTAACATTACACCAATCTCAACGAATGAAAAAAACTCTAATGGAATTCTTCAGATTACTGGATGCGAGCCTAGATGCAAAACAAACACTACCAATAGAAGCATTTGCTCAACATTTAGGAATGACAATGGACGAATTAGCAGAAAACCTTGATAGAATAAATTGGGAAGATACAGAAGTAAAAGAAGAAAAACCAGAGACACAAGGAGATAAAATTAGCTTACCAATTCATATAGAAAGACAATTTTTCGATTATTATCACCAGCAAGATAAACCCGGAAAAACATATATCCAACAAAAGGTCACCCAAGGAATACCAAGGAAATACAGGGCAGAATTAGAATCTCTTTTTGCGTGGTTGGATATGTCAACAAAACCAACTGACAAAATTACCTTTGAAGATATGACTAAACAGACTACCATTCACCCACAGGAATTAATTCGATACCTTGATAGAGTTAATTGGTCCGATAGCGATTAACAATATGTTCATTTATTATTTTTAAGTGTAATCTAATCTAACACATTACTGTCAGAATAGATTAGGTTATTTTCTCAATTTCTTGGAGAGCTAGCTTTGGAGGAGCTCCATAGATTAGCTTAATTAATGATAATACTTTTTGTATCGCTAATTCCTTAGAATAATTGTTTTTAATAATTTCGAAACGATTAATCAAGGATTGAAGGACAATAAAAGATGTATAATAAAATCCCGGTAAATTTAAAAGATGTTCAAGTAATTTTTCTGATTCCAATTCATTTTTGGCAAACTTATGTTGAATAGTTTGAACAAGTGCTGCTCTATTGAAGTTTGTATCTGAATGGAGAGTTAGATCTAATATTGATATTTCACTGATGAAAATAAGTTGGTAAACAAGTGTCGCTTGTACATCAAGGGAAGATTGATTATCTATTTGAAGATAAAAATATATTAGGAACATTTTAAGGGCTTGTTCAGTTTCGGGAAATCTCAACACACTATAAACATAGGACGAACTTATTACAGTCTCAAGGAAGTAAATATAAGGAATAATTTCCGTCAAAGTAGTTAAAAATATAGTTCCGAAAGTGGTGAGTTCATTCGTTGAGATAAATTTTGCTCGAGAATTTCTTTTTAACAGGGCAAGGCTAATAAATAAATTGTTGAAAGCGATAACAGAAGTTTTTTGATTTATTGTTTGGAAAAGTAAGTCTGTTTTATCTTTAGTAGTGAACGGAGTTATCAAATTTTTGGTAATTTCATCGAATATTTTTTGATATTGTGCTTGTATTGCATTTGATAAAATTTTAGTTTTTTTGCTAATTTTAAGTAGCTCTGCTGGCAATTGCTCAGTTGAAACATCTAATTTCAACATTGGAACATATTTAGCAACTAAACTATTCTTAAAAAAAAGAATTTTTTCAAGATCGGATTCGATATTGATTTTTGTCTTAGAAAGATTATATTCAACTGTTTTAAAGAAAGTTTCCTTTCGTAACTCATAATTTATATCTAAAAAAGAGTAATTTTGTAAAGTCTCATTAATTCTAATTCTGAAAGTAGTAAAAAATTGAATTAGATTATTTTTTTGGTCGATATAAGAAAGGTTTTCTTTTAAATTAATATTGAGATCGGAAATACTTTCTTCAATAAAAATAAAATAATCATTTATAACCGAGCTACTGTAAGAAAGCTCTAGAATTGAAGTAAAAGGGATTTGATCCAATTGCTCTTGAATATTAAGAAAATATTTTGGTAAATTTTGTAATCTACAAATAAAAGAATCTATTTTTTTAGCTAGGGAAATTGATTCAAAGAAAAAAATGTCAAAAAAAGTATGAAAAAGGCAGATTGAAAATGTTGTTTGACCATCAGAGCTCAAAAATTTCTTGTAAATATCCCGATATTCAATATTAATCAGTTCATGTTCAATGAAATATTTAATCCAATTGATAAAGTTTATAGGTGTAGAATTTTGAATTGAATCGAAGGAATTAGCCAAGCTAAGATTTTCATGCAGAAAGTTTTTGTAATCTGCAAAAAAAGTATCATTCACTAAAACTGCTTTTTCGGAATAAGAAGCAAAAAAACGTCCACCAAGTAATGAAATTTTAAAAGGAAAAAATTTTCCTAAATCAAAAATGAAATTATAAATAAAGGAATCAGGAGAGTTTATCACAACTATTGCCTGATAAATAGAATAATAGAAGGAAGTTAAAAATGGTAGTGTTATAAAAATCTAGCAGACTCTATAGACCCAATTATAAGGATCAGCTATACGAGACCATTGAATATCAGTAAGAGTCTTATACAACTTTTTAGTTATTGGACCAATCTTAAAATCATTGATTTCATAATTTGTATTTTCATAGTACAAACTACCAACTGGGGCTATAGAGGCAGCAGTCCCAGCGCCAAACACTTCAGAGACAGAGCCGGATTGAATTCCAGCAATGATTTCATCAATTGACAATGCTTCTTCTTTTACTGTATAACCAGCATCAGTTGCTAGTGTTATTGTACTATCTCTAGTGACTCCTGGAAGGATTGTGCCAGATGTCAATGATGCAGTATAGATAGTGTTGTCTTTAACAAAGAATATATTCATTGCACCTACTTCTTCAACATATTTACGTTCAATAGCATCGAGCCAGAGAACCTGAGAACAACCATGTTCTTCAGCTTCTTGACCAGCCTTTAAACTACCAGCGTAATTACCTCCAGTTTTTGCGAATCCTGTACCGCCTTTTACAGCTCTTATATAATGATTTTGGACGAAAATTTTAACGGGATTAAGGCCTTCCGGGAAATAATTGCCACTAGGTGAAAGGATGACATAATAAATGTAATCTTTAGCAGGATGTACACCTAAAGATGAAGTTATGCCAAAGTAGGTTGGTCGGACATATAAGCTGGTACCAGCACTGAAAGGAACCCAGTCTTTTTCTAGCTCAATGAGTTTAGTTAAAGATTCAAGGAATAATTCAGGATCAATTTGGGGCATCATCATACGGTCAGCTGATTCATTGAATCTTTTAATATTCATATCTGGTCTGAAGAGGTTGATATGACCATCAGCAGTCCGATAAGCTTTCATTCCTTCAAAAATTTCTTGTCCATAGTGTAATACTTTAGCAGCCGGTGAAAGACTTATATTTTCAAATTTCTTAATTGTAGGTTCTTGCCAGGCTCCATTATGGTATTCCATATAAAACATTCTATCTGTAAACAGTTTTCCAAAACCAAGATTATCTTCGTTTTTGTATTTCTTTTTAAGCTCGTTTTTAGGAATAGGTTCTATTTTAATGCCTTTAAACGTTTCCGTTTCCATTATAGTCATTTTTCAACCTCTAATTCGTTATTTAAATTTGAATTATCCAAAGAATTGTAATTTTCTGGTTCAGTTTCTTTAGATTTATTGTTAAAAGTAGTTGTTGGTGATAGCCATTCTTCTTTTAATATTTGTAATGCCAAATGAGTAGCTGTTCTTGTGATATGTCTTATTTGTAAAATCTTTTGAAGAGTATCATTCATATGTCTACGATCTTTGAAACGGGCAATTGCAAGAATGTCTGTATTACCAGTAACATTGTACAATGCAATAATATCTGGAAAACATTGAAGTTGATCATTAACTTCGTTAAGATGAGAAACTTCAATTTGCATTTCTATTACTACCGTTAAATCACGATCAATTTTTTCTGGATTGAGTTGAACGGTAAATTTCTTGATCACGCCACGTTCTTCAAGAGACTTAATTCTATTGTGGACTGAACCCACAGATACATTTAATTTATCAGCAATTTCTGAATATTTCATACGAGAATCAGTGTATAAAAGATTAACAAGTTGTATATCCAATTCGTCTAAATCTTTTCTTGATTCGCCCATATAAATTGCTCTAGCTGATGTTATGGTATCTGTTTAAAAAATTAACAAATTTTTAAAAAAATTATAGATTTCCTGATGATTTTT
>DAHXPE010000041.1 GCA_027364495.1 Candidatus Heimdallarchaeota archaeon
TCCTTAGAATTTTATGATTATTTAAAAAAAGAATTCCAAATATCCTTAGAAGAAGATCATCACGCACCTGAATTAAGAACCGGACTTTGGAGCGGTAGATATGTAAGTTCTGACTCGCCTTTTATAGTTACTTCTAGATATGACTTACAAAATAAACTCGTTTTAGCAGCTAAGAAACAAGGTGTTAACTTTGTAGAGAAACATGTTTCGACTGATGATAAGGATCTTTTTACGCCTCAAACAATTGTAGCAACAGGTTATTCAGGACTGACCAGAAAATTGATGAATCAAAAATGGAAGAAATCAGATTTTGCACCGATTATCCGCTTTGATGGGGTTGTCAAGTCTGGAGCAAGTTATCCCGATGCTTCCTTTATTATTTTAGATAATAAACAAGTCGGTTATGGTTGGTTTTTTCCTGGTAGTAATGATCATATTAATGTTGGTCTTGGCGGTTTAGGAGCTCCTGAACTCATCAATAAACGTTATTATTTATTTTTAGATCTCTTGAGAAACAAATATGGCGTTGATATTCCGGCTGATAAGGTTAAGCCTGTAGGTTGGGGTTTACCACTTCCAATTAATAAATGGAAATATAAAGTTTCAAATAAGATTCAGGAATATCCAAATGTTGAGTTTGTTGGTGTAGGAGATGCTGTTGGTCTTGCTCATCCTATTTTAGGTGCAGGTATTGAACCCGGTTGGCAATCTGGATGGCTTTTAGCAGAATCCTATGATAAAACAACAGGATTAATAGATTCGATTCGTTATAAGAAACTTTTAAAAGTCAACCATAAGATATCATCTGGACGTAGACTGGATAGATTTTTAGCAAATTCAATGAGAAATCCATTAGTTCCTGCTAAAGACAAAGTTGGATACATCGCATTAAGATTATTTATGAATAGAATGATTGAAAAAATGCGAGTTTATCCATGGTATGCATATGTAGCTGATGAAAAGGGACCATTTAACAAGACTGGAAAACCATGGTATCCTTCTGAAATACCTACTTCAGCTCTATCATAAACAAAATTAATTTTTTTCACAAATGCAAAGCAATCTAAAGGATGAAAATTCAGGTTCTTCTAATGTTGAAAACTTGAATACCTTCGTTAATTGAAAGTTTTTGCTATGCAATAAGAGATCAATTTCTGACAAGGTATATAATCGCCACATGTGGCTTTCATTGTATCTTTGTAAATGATTATCTTTTTCTATGAGATAATGCATATCCACAGAAAGTATCGACGTATCAAGATGCAACTTTGAATTGGTAAATCTCATTATTTCACCATCAGTAGCAGAACTTATTCTCTCCCAGTCTTTATGACCTTTTTCATCAGATGCAGGTCTATCTATTCCTGGTAAATGCCAAAATTCAAATAGAAATAATGCCTTGTTTTCTAACGAATTATGTAGTCTTTCCAAAAATTCTCCCGTCTTGTCCAAACTAATAAATCTACCAAAACATCCATGTGTGATAACAACAGCATCGAATTTTCTTTTAAAAACAGGAAAATTAAAATTCTTTCCAATAATAAAACGATCGCCATCTTGTTCCCCCCCAACTGCACTAATTCGCATATCAAGCGGTAAGGGAGTAACCTCAAAACCAGCTTTCCGAAATGCAACCTGATAAGAATCTTCATTGATAGGATGAATTTCTAGTATGGAATGTATTTCTTTTTTGCTAAATTTTTCCAAAATTTGGATAAAATACTCAGCAATATTATTTTCATTTTCAGAAGTCTTGATGATTAATTGATATGCTTCTTTTAATCCAGACGATTCTTTTAATAATAATTGATTTTCTTGAGACATAGCATTTTATTAATTGCACACTGAAATTTAAATACTTTCTGTAAAAAGGGAATATAAACGATTGATTTATAAATAAAGGTATTTATAAACAAAATATTAAAAAAGAAGAATTAAAGAAGCTGTAAAAACTTCAAGTTTTAGGAAAGAAGAGAAAAGAGGTCAAAAGAAAAATCTTATATTTATCATTGTTCAATTTTATTTAGTGATACCTAAATGGATATTTCATTAGATTTTAATGCACCAAAAGCTGAAGATACTATTAAATTTGAGCATAATGGAATAATACTTTATGAATCAGCATATAACAAATTACATTCATTATTAACTTCAAATTCATCTAATAAAACACTTAGAATTACCTTAGAACCTGGTGGTTGTGCTGGTCTTAGTTATAAGGCTCTTTTAGATGCCCCATCTGAAACTGATAAGGTTATTTCCTTTGATGATACAGTTAAAATCATTGTTTCTGATAAAAAGAGATTCCCTTCCGATGATGATCCCAAAGTAATGTTTAGTGATTGGGACTTTTTAGATGGCCTCCATCTCAAATTTGAAGAATCTATTATGAGTAGCCACTTTGTCATGGACAATCCTCATGCTGTAAGAGGATGTTCATGTGGCATTTCCTTTAAACCGAAAGGATATGGTGGGAAACCTAAAAGCTGTCATTAAAGCTGTCCTTTAATGACAAACCAATTAAATTCTGTCAAAGACTATACCGGAAATGATTATCCTATTAAAAAATATTCAAGAATCATTTCCTTGGTTCCAAGTCTGACTGATCTTCTTTTTTCATTTGGTTTAGAGAATTCAATAGTAGGAGTTACCAAATACTGTGTATTACCTCTGCATGCAAAAGATAGTCCTCGTATAGAGGTTGGTGGAACTAAAAATCCTAATATCCAAAAAATAATTTCTCTTCATCCTGATTTAGTACTTGTTAATCAAGAAGAAAACCAATTAAAACACTATCAAGCCTTAAT
>DAHXPE010000069.1 GCA_027364495.1 Candidatus Heimdallarchaeota archaeon
TAGAAACTCTTGAAATTCTCTTGAGTATTATTAAAACAGCTCGTCTACAACATATTCCGTTAGAAAAATTTATTTATGACGCTATAACTGGTCAATCAATCCCTCAATTTAGCTTCTCTTCTCAGAATTGAATTTTTTCATTTCAAAAAGTAAGTCATAAATAGGTTAAACATTTACATTTTTTTATTTGAGAATTGTCAATTTAACTTTTTCATCACCGTTGGTTATTATTTTCAATGGCCTTATTTTTCCTTTTTTTTTTCTAGAATTAGATTTTTTCTCTCAATTCTCCTTAAATAATCGTAATCATAATTTTTTAAAGATGTTTTGTTTTTAAAATTACTAATTACCCAATCTTTCATCCTATTTATGTTAATAAATAAAGTATTTAATTATGAATAAACTTGCTTACCTAATAACAAATACGTTGAGATTCCCATTTATGAAAAAATTCAAACCTATAAAAGTTAAAAATGGTAGTGTTCGTTTACCTGATGAATTTTTAGATCAACTCCTTGTTAATGATGGTGATTTTCTTTTAATTGCTGAAGAGGATGGAAGGTTTTACATTAGAAAAACTCGTGATACTTCACCAGATTCTGAAGAACCTGAAACATCCACTGAACAAGCACCTAAAACTTTTGATGAAATAATGCGTGAAGCACAGAAACAATTTGGTGGTGATGGTAATATAGCTCCTGATGATTTGATGAAATCTATTCAAGACACGCTTCAAGATCCTGAAATGATGAAAAAAATCCAAGATATGGCTATGGGCTTTTTCAAAGGTTTTGCAGGTGCCACTGGGTCCCCGCAAGATCAAAATTCAACTTCCAATAAATCAGATTCTCCTAATGTCCCCAAAAAGAAATCTTCTAAAAAGAAAAATGATGATGATAAGGATGATGATAATGAAGATGATGATGATTCATCTGATTCAGGATTCAAAATTAATATAGAATAATTTATTCAATCCTGAATTGGTGAATAATTTTTCAAGAGTTTCTCTGTTTTTTCAGGATCTATTTCATAAAAAATTGTAATAATAGAGTCAATAATTGAATTATTTTTTTCTTTCTCTTCAAATTTTTCAGCCATGTCAATTACATCCGTCCAATAAACAATTTTTTTACATAATAATTTGTTTGACCAGCTGCTTGTATGAATTATAGTATAAAAATCGTCCAGATTGAATTTTCTTTCTGAAAGAATTCGACCAATATCTTGACATAATTCCATACCAAACCAATTACTATTCGACAAAATCTTGATTATTTCTGTTACAGACGAATTTGTAAAAAAATCAATGATTTGCTTTATAAATTGTTTATTTTGTAGAATCTTATCAATAATTTCTTTTCCAATAGGTAGGATGGTTTCTAAAAATAATACTTTTTCTAAAATATCAGAACTATTGAAATTTTTAATTACTAATTCAGTATTAAACTTATTATCTTTAATAAGCTCTTCAGCAACTTTAGAATTTGCCAAAATTATTGATTCAAAGGATTTTCTAAGTAATTTTATATCGTACTCGCTTGAAAATCTTGCTGCAAGGCTTTTTACTAAATCCAATCCTGTTTCCAGGTGGTAAAGAGAGGTAGTCATTAGTAAATAACCAATTTTATCGGTTGGATAGAGTTTTAGATGTGGTAATAGATTATTAAGGATTAATTTAAGTAAATCAGGTTCTGAATTCCCAATAATCCCTAAAAATACCCCTAGATCATCTATATTTTCTTCTCGTTGTAGCTTTTTAACAATGGTTGTCAAAATTAATGGTAATTCAGGAGCATCATTAAATATTCTCTGGAATGATACTAAAAATAAAGCTAAAGTTTCAAGATCTTCTAACTTTGAAATAAAAAATTCTAGCCATTTCAGAAAATCAGAGAATTCTGCTTTCAGCGTATAATATAAATACAAATAATTGGTTGATGCAATTATTATAAACGTATTAATTACTAAATCTTCTTTTTCGGTATCAAATAGGTTTTCTGTAACGATTTTCGGATCTATATGAACTAGTAGATCTTGAACTAACAATTTATCTAGTGTATTAAAGAAATTCAAACATAAATAGAAATTTTCTAAATCAAAATTCTCTTTAATTTCTATAATTAAAGATTTTAGTATTATATAATTCTCCTCAATGAATATCCGATATAAAAATGAATCTTCATATTCGATTATTTTTTTAAGTAACTGTAATTTTGTTTTAAGTTTTCCTATTGAAAAATGGTGTAATATTTTCATACTATCAAAATTAAAGTCAATAAATGATTCAATGTAATCAGGTGAATGTGCTTCTAAAATATTAAGAAAATCAATCATATCCTCAAGTGAGGCATTATTAAATAATTCAGTTATTGCCTTTTTACTATCTGGGACTTCTATTATTAAAGGATAAATTAAATCTGGTTCTTCACTTATAAATAATGTTAATTGAGAATTAAATTCATTTAAATTAGGAGATTGAAGGAGTTTTTCTGTTCCAATAATTGATATTACTAAGAATAAATCTTCACTAGCCCATTTTAAAATTTTTAATGAATCACGAAAATGTTTAGGCTCGCTATTCTTGAACTTGGAAAATAATTCCCATAAAAGTCTTTTAGAAATTTCCTCGTTTATAATTGCAATATCTGTTAATAATAAGGCTATTTTTCTCTCATCAATTTCATTATTAAGTCTATCTAGAGCTTCAGAAAAATTTTTTACTCCTAAATTTTTTTCCAAATATTCATAACATTGATTTTTGAGAATAACGGGTGCTAAATCTGCTTTTTCGGTATTGTCTAAAATGAAAAGGTATTCCATAAGCTTATTTGATAAATCCTGTTTGAAGGAATGAACTAATTCTAAAAATGAAAAGATTTCATCTAAATTAGGGCATTCATCAAGATTCATGGTTAATGTTTCAAAAGGGATTTTTGTAATTAGGTTTACGCTTAATCCAGGACTTTGTGTTGATATATCTAAAATAAATTTTTCTTTTGATTTCAAATCAGGTAAGGTATTGAATTTTTCAATCAAATATTCGATTTTTCTCGAAATAGGAAGATTTGAGTTTGAATTCAGAAAAGAATTATTCATATAATGAAAAAATTTCCATTTCTATATAATAAATATTTGCAAATGTTCATGAAAGACTTGCGTATCGATCGTGATTTGACTGAAATAACTATTCAAATTCACGTTCTAAAAAAATTATTAAGAATATAAGTTTCATAAAAGAACTTGGAAAAAAGTAAAAACAATTCTGAAGACCAAAACCGTTCGAGAGATTGTAGATCAGCTTTGCAAACGAAATTGCGATGTTTTTATCAAGGATCTCAGTACTAACATTGCATTTTGATGAAAAGTTGAGAAAAAAAAAAAAAAACTTTACTAGGAATGGGACGTTATGTATGAAAGTTCAGTTTGTGTCAATACTCCTTTATTTGCAAATAATTCGACATTTTGTGATTGTTTATTTAGTAAAGGATTAACCAAAATAAAATTGGTTTCAAGCCATTTATAAGATGCTGAAAAGCGAGTTGTTGGTTGTGCATATCCAGTTGTCTGTGTTGTGATTATGAAGAATTTCAAGAAACTATTGGCACCTAGGAAAGTTGCTAAATATGTACTATCATTTAATGAAAGTGGCCATTCAGAATTTCGATACTGACTTATATCATTAAATAGATATAGTCCATGCAGGTAAAACCTCATCGCATAACGCGCCCCTGGATCATAATAAACCCACGTTGAATAATTATAATCTCCATGATGACTATATATGAACTGACCCATCTGTTGGAATTCGGTATCAGCTTGAGATTCGTAATGAATCCAACCAGCTGTTGTAGACACTGGAGTCATTATTATAAGAAAAAGAAATATTCCAGAAGCTAACGGAATCCGTTCTTTCATCATGTATATTGGTATTGCTATAAGTATAGCAGAAATTATTAAAAAGTTAGTATCGGTGCTTCCAATTACTCCATTTGTATTTATGAGATTCTGATAAAGATAAAATATCATAAATGCTAATGCAAAAGATTCTGGAATGGATCTCGTGAATAAAATAGCAACCAATGAAAATCCACCTACTACGAAAATGAATGTAATGATGAAAAAAAAGAAATTATGTTCATTCAGAAAAATGTTATATCCACTAAAAAATGGAAACAACAGAGATATGGATATTAGTAAAAGTATGGGGATGCTTAAAAGTAATT
>DAHXPE010000092.1 GCA_027364495.1 Candidatus Heimdallarchaeota archaeon
TAATTCTAATCCGAATCTTCTGACAGTTAAACTTTTTCCTGTACCTGGTGGACCTAAAACAAGAATAGATGGTATAAATGAGGAATTTTCATTTGAGGAAGTGAAAAATGATTTAAAATAAGCAAATAATTGTTTGATTTCTTCTTCTCTAAAAGGTACATAATTTGGTAAATATTCCAAGGATAAAAATTGTTCGTTAATGAATATTTTATCGTTTTCTTTACTATTTTGCATTTCATTTACTAATATTTTATCCATTAATAATCCCTAATAACATGATAAGGAGGAGCCTTATAAAGAAACAATACAGATAATTAAAAATAAATCGAAAATTACTAATTATCCAATGCGATTATAGAGTTTTAAATAAAGCATTAATTTCTCAAAATATTCTGGGCTAAACATGTCCCAATCGAATCTCCATTCCCAATTGCCATTCTCCTTACCGGGAAAATTCATGCGACCAGAATTATCAAGATGAAGAATATCCTGTAATGGAAAAATAACAATTTTAGCAGTGGATTTTATACTTTCACGGATAAACACGTCATTTATATCTTCTAATGGTTGCATAAAGTAATTTTCTAAGCAATTTAGTTTATTTAGGCTTAAATTATTAAACCAACCTAGGATTGTTTCATTATCGTGTGTACCGGTATAAACAATATTATTTTCAGAAAAATTATGAGGTAAGTAAGCATTTTTGGAATTATAAGGTTCGTCAAATGCGAATTGAAGTATGTACATACCTGGAAAATTGTATTTATTTCTAAGTTTTTCAACTTCTTCAGTAATTATGCCCAAATTTTCAGCTATTACTGGTAAATCTTTAATAGATTTTTTCAAACTATCAAAAAAATTTGATCCAGGACCCTTTATCCACTTACCTTTTACCGCAGTTTTTTCAGTCGCAGGTATTTCCCAATAAGCCTCAAAACCACGAAAATGATCAACTCGAGCAATATCTACGCTTTTCAAAATATGGTTAAATCGATCTTTCCACCATTTATAATTTTGAGATTGATGTTGTTTCCATTTGTATAATGGATTTCCCCATCTTTGCCCAGTTATTGAAAAATAATCGGGTGGAACGCCAGCAATAACTTCTGGCTGACCATGATCATCAATATAAAATAATTGGCGATTTGCCCATACATCAGCGCTATCTAAAGCCACAAAAATAGGAATATCACCAATAATGAGAATTTGATTTTTTTTACAATATTTTTTTAATTCAAACCATTGCTCGAAAAATAAAAATTGGACAAAATTATGAAATTCAAATAAAGATGAATTTTTACTTAACCATTGTTCGATGGCTTTTGGATCTCTATCTCTTAATTCATCTGGCCAACTGTTCCAAGGAATATTTCCTAGTTGGACTTTAATAGCCATGAAAAGAGCAAAATCATTTAGCCAAAAAGAATTATTTTTTTTAAATTTTAAAAACTTGGTTTGAAATGGATGTTTTTCCTTAGAGTTAAAATTTTGAAACGCTATTTTAAGTAAATCCCATTTCCAAGGAATAATAAGTCCAAAATCAATATTGTGCCTACTTTTAATATTTAATTTCGGAATATCATTTGGTTCAAGTAGCTTTGAATCTACAAGTTTTTCAACTGAAATTAAAAGAGGATTTCCGGCAAATGCAGAAAAACATTGATAGGGTGAATTGCCATATCCAGTAGGTCCTAATGGTAGTATTTGCCAATATTTTTGTTTATATTTTTTTAAAAGATCTACAAATCTAAATGCATCAGTACCCAAATCACCAATACCATATTTATTAGGTAATGATGTTGGATGTAGTAAAATACCACTAGATCTTTTGACTTTGTCAAAGAAATTTTTTGATTCTTTTTTTTTAGTCATATTATCATCAAATTAAGCTCATTTATTTATTTAAAATAAACTGAGGTCAAAAATTTAAATTTCACAATAAATATAATCTATTTATTGCAGTTAACAGCCGTTTATTTTGTAGATTAATATTTTTTTTGTAAAATTCCTATCATCCACTCCTAAAAAAATATGCTGAATTATACTTTCAAAACAGAAAATATTGTTAAAATTTAAAATATAATCATATATTTAGTATAAAAGATAAATAAATAAGGACTTTTGAGCCATATGTAATTTGCTCTTAGGAAAAACTTTTTATATCTTTTAGTAAATTTAGTAGTACTGAATAAAAATGGACAATCAAGATTATCTACCCTATAATCATTTTTTTTATAAGTTCCGTTCATTGGATAAGGAATTGGAAACAAAAGTAAAATGTGTATTGAAAGGGTGCCAAAGAATAGCTAAGTATTCTATTTCGCTAATAAAACCAAGTAATACGAATGATGAAACTAAACAAGGAATTAAATTTATTTGTGCTAATCATTTAGAAAATTGGGACACAATAAAAGCAAATTTAATTGACGATAAATCATTCAAAGATTAAATGATATTTATTACAAAATTATTTAGAGTAACCAACTGTCTCCAGAAATATCACCGGGAACCCGCCAATCACTGCGAGGGGAAAGAGAGACCAATCCTATTTTCGGACCTTCAGGCATGGATGATCTTTTAAATTGATTTGTGAAGAATCTTTTTAGAAAAATATTCAAAAATTTCTTTAAATCTGCTTCTGAATATTTTCCTTCAAAAGCAATTTTAGCCAAAAAGAAAATTTTCTTCGGATAGAATCTGTATCTAATAAAGTTATATAAGAAAAAATCGTGTAACTCAAAAGGTCCAATAAGGTCTTCGGTCTTCTGAGTTATTAATTCTTGATTTTTTGAAGGTAGGAGTTCAGGAGAAATGGGTAACGATAAAACTTTTAATAATGATTCTCGATTTTCTTTAAATTCCAAGTTACTTTCGGCGAACCATTTGATAAGTAATTTCACTAGTGTTTTTGGGATACTGCAATTGACATTATAAGAACTCATATGATCTCCATTAAAAGTGGACCATCCTAAAGCAATCTCAGATAAATCTCCGGTACCAACGACAATACCATTAATCTGATTAGCTTTATCAAATAATATTTGTGTTCTTTCTCTGGCTTGTGCATTTTCATATGTTATATCAAAAGTATTCGGATCTTGCTTTATATCTTTGAAATGCTGTTTTATAGAATTAACTATTGAAATAGTATCTAATTTGACGTCCAATGCTTTACAAAGCTCTTGAATATTAGACTTTGTCGTATCAGTAGTGCCCAAACCAGGCATTGTCAAAGCAAGAATTTTTTCTCTGGAAATATTCAATATTTTTGCACTTTCAATCGTGACAAGGAGAGCTAAAGTGGAATCTAAACCTCCCGAAACAGCAATAACGAAATTTTCAGCTTTGGATCTAACAAATCTCATTGCAAGAGCTGATGATTGGATTGAAACAATTTCTTTACAGCGATCAGCAATTGACTGAGAATCTTGAAGATCTGGGATGAAAGGAAACGGATTAACATTTCTTGCGAGATTATCTTTAGTAAAATCTAATTGATAGGTAGAAAATTTGAGAATTTGATATCGATCTGAATTTTCTCGAACGCAATCTCCCCAAACAGTGTTTCGTGATCTCTCATTTAAAAGCAGGTCAATATCAACATCAGCTGTTAAAATTGCTGTATCATTCGAAAACCTTTGGGACTCATTCAATAATTTTCCATTTTCATAAATTGACACATATCCACTAAAAACCAGTTCACTTGTTGATTCACCGAGCCCAGAAGAAATATAACAGTAAGCAGCAATTAAACGTTCAGATTGATGCTGAATTAGTCGTCTTCGAAATTCATATTTTCCAATTATCTCATTACTAGCTGAAATATTGAATATTAGTGAAGCACCTTGGAGTGCAAGTTTTCCGCTAGGTGGTTCAACAGACCATAAATCCTCACAAATTTCAATACCAAACAATAAATCTGATCGAAAAAAATCTTTGAAAATAACATGCTTACCAAAGATAATTGGATAGTCAAAATGATCCAAATTTATTGAAATAGTCTGGTTCAGTGCTGAATGAAAATAAATTTTTTCTTTAAACTCAGCATAATCTGGCAAATAAGATTTTGGAACGAGAGCTAATAATTGCCCTTGATTAAAAATTGCTGCAGTATTAAAGATCATTGAGTTGTAGCGAAATGGCAATCCGACAATTAAAACAACATTTGGATATTTTTTTGAGACGGATTCAATTTGTTTTAAACTATTTAATGCCTCATCAAGAAGAAACTGCTCATGAAAAAGATCACCACAAGTATACCCAGTTATTGCAAGTTCAGGAAAGCATAAAAATTGGGATTTTGAAGAATAGGATGTAATAATTTCAATGATTTTTTTAGTGTTAACCTTGACATTTGCTACTTCTAAATGGGGCCTGCAAAGAGCAACCCGAACAAAACCAAAACTATTATTAACTTCAGACATGGCTAAAAACCAAAATTTACTTATAATTTTAATTATATTTCCAAAAAAATGACTCTAATTCGTCAAAGAGTTCATCACATAACATTTGTAAGTAGATTAAAAATGAATCAAGTCCTGATTTATACTTTAGAGAAACAGGAAAGAAAACTATATTTTCAGGGAAAAATTTAACAAATTGATCATGATCTATTTTATCTGGAAGTTTGTCAATTTTATTGCCTAAAACTATGACATTTTTATTTGTTAATTCAAATAAAAATTCTGTTAATTCAAAATCAATAGGAATAAATCCTTTATTATCAAATTTAGAAGAAATCAGTTCAATATTTGATAAATCAGCAATAACAATCCCTACTAAGATATTAGGCTTTATTTCTTCTAAGAAATCGACCGTATTTTGCTGCAAGTGATCAGCAAAAGATTTAGACCTTCCAATAACCTTTCCATAGCCAGGAAAATCTAAAATTGTCAAATTTTCTGAAACCTGAATTTTTTTAATTTTTTTAGTAGTACCACTCTTTCTACCGACTGCAGCATTTTTTTTACCAGTTAAAATTCGAATCAATGTGCTTTTACCGGAAGAAGGATGACCAACTATTGGGATGTAATAAATAATTACCAGCAAACCTTTTTAATTTTTTAAACTAGAGTTTTATGCTTTAACACTCTTAAATACTTAATAATTTGCATAATTATAAAAATATAAATTAAAAAAGTATCTTAAAAACAAGTTACCATAGTTGTTGAATTGACTGAAAAAATGTTATAATAAAAAATATAGTATTGAACTATGACAGGAACT
>DAHXPE010000321.1 GCA_027364495.1 Candidatus Heimdallarchaeota archaeon
TTATAGTGTAAAGGAGGTTTGAATTCTTACCAGTTTTCGCCGTCAGCCGGTTTAACTATTTGGAATTCTAAATCTTTTTCTTCTATCTTCTTGTTCTGGTCTGTTATGGTAAAGTTAATTGCATCTAGTACTAATTTCTTACCACCATCAACAGATATACCAACTTTATAGTGCTCTCTAAAGAATGAGACTATTTTTTCTGAGTCTTGTCCTGATGCATATGCTTTTGCTGAAAAGAATGATCCACCGTTATCCACAAAGAGAATCTTGGGTTTTTTACCGCTTGGATCAAATCCAGCAATCAATAAGGAAGCACCAAATGCTCTTAAACCACCCGAAAGCGTGTGTCTAGCCATAATGTCTCCTAATTGTCTTGCTAAGGCTTCTGGGCCTATTATTTCACCATATATTAAAGTATGTCTCTGGCTGATTAATCTTGCTTGTGAAAGCAATAAATTTGAGTCTGATGAGAGACCAGATGCCAATAAATATAGGCCATTATCTACTAATTTTATTTTTGATTGTGTTTCAACTAATTCATCTAATTTTGTTCTTCCAGCCAATAGAATGGTACTATCATCAAGGATCATACCAATTGCTGATAGTCCTTTTTCACTTGCTCTTCTCGCATAGGATAATTGTACTAATTCTCCATCAGGTGACCATATTACTGTTGATTTATCATAGGGAACTCGTGTATCTAGCATCTTACATAACCTCTTATGATTCTAAGACAACTGGAAAGTCTATGCCTTCTCTTTCTGAGCCGTCCTTTGTAATTATTAGTAAATCTACACCGTAACCAGTGTATAAATCTCTGTTGGCAGCAAGTTTAATTGCTCTTATGGCCAATGCTTTTGCTTCGTCTTTTGTCATATCTTTTTTCCAGCTATCTTCTAATTTACTCAGAGCAAAAAGTGATCCAGAGCCAGTTGAAGCATAATTTTCGTCCGTTATGCTACCAATCATATCCATGCTGTAAATGTGATTACCAGTACTATCTACTCCACCAACTAAGAACTGTACGAAATAAGGTTGGTATCTTCGATAACCGTTATACATGATAACACTTAATAGGGAAGTTGCAGTTTTTATTGAAGCTTGGTGACCATTTTCGAATCTATATAATTTTAGTTCAGATCGCATTAAATCAACTAAACTGACAGCATCACCAGCTGAACCAGCTATTGATACACCAACTAAACTTTCATCTTTTGTAAGCATGAAAGTTTTTTGAACTTTTCCAGCTTTAAAATAAGTTGTAGCTTGCCTATCAGAAGCTATGATAACACCGTCTTTAAACTTTAAAGCAAGAGTTGTGGTACCTGTTTTTAGCTTTTGTAATTCATCTACTTGTTGTTCAGGTTTTTGCATGTTATTATCATCCTTTGTTTTTAACTTAACAACTTAAATTACATAACATTGTTGCTATTTTATTATATGCATTTTTTATTAATAATGACTATATAATTACCTATCTCTTTTATATCGGTGTGTAATTAATAAATATTGGTTAATTATACTACCATATTCTCAATAGGAGTAAAACTAACTTGTTTTTATAAATGTGTTGCTTAAAAAAAAAAAGGAGGTTAATTTGAGATTAAAAAACCTAATTAAAAGGATTATCTTTCTAAAATGGTTTTTAATTGTTTATAAAAGTTGAACCCATTTTTTCAAACATAACAGGATTATTATAAGAGTTTAAGGTTTCACTAAAGACATTTATAGCTTTGTCTCGATCGAACGGACCAACATTTTTAAATTTAGCTACTAATTCATGTGATCGAACCTCCAAGCGTGTTTGACTTTTTCGATCCGTCATGTTTATCCATTCTAAGAAAGCTTCGTCGTTTTTTATATCAATCATCCCTCCTAAAAACCTGTTTTTACCAAACCATTTACCATACAGATCTTTGTAAATTTTGGTGACTGAAATCGGTGAAAGATACAGTTTTTTTCCAGTAAATGATTCTTCCCAGTTGTCGTCAAACTCGACTGGTTTAATCATATTACTTGCCAGTTCATAGCCATCCTGTGCTTTGAGTAGAATTGAATCATCAACAAGCCGATCAATAGTATTCACTAGTTGTTGTTGGTGAACATTGCCTAGAATTCTTTTTAAACCAGTGAATGAGATCTGATAATGTTCTGGTTTGACACTCATCAAATTTATGATATCTTTAGGTAAATTGCCAGTTAATTTTATATTATTTGGTGATGAATTGTGCCTTAGTACGGTTTTGTGTTCAAATGTCTTTGATTTATACTCGTCAGTAGTTAGTACACTATTATCCGACCTTGGTTGGATATTTTCTAACTCTATATTGTCTTTATGTTGGTCATACATTTGATTGTAACCCTAGTTTATCATTAAAAATTATTTAATTATTAAACGTTATGTTTATAAATTTTAGTAAACGTACTATTTATAAAAAAAATTTGATTTTTAAGAGTTTTGTGAATAGCTATTAATAATTTATGTAAACTAATATGACGCTAAATTCCACGGGCGGGATTTAAAAACTATCTTTTCTGGTAAATCTGCTTGCCAATCCTGTAAAAAATCTAACTCTTCGTCTTTCTCTCTCAAATTATCTTGACTCAGATATAATATCTCATCTTTAATTATATAAAACCTTGTACAGGAGTTACAATAAAGGCACCCTTGATTTACCCTTACTCCTTCTTCACTTTCAGATATCTGGAGTGGATAAAATTCCAGTGATTCTTTAGGAGCACAATAGAGACAATAAAGTAATTCTAAAATATCAAGCATCAAAAGAACTTTCACTTTGGACAATACATAGTTAAATTACTGATAATACTAATCATTTTTGAATAAATCCATTATTCAACTAATTTAAGAGCGCAAAAAAATTATTTTTTTACATTATTAAATGATAAAAGAAAAAAAAAAGGCTTATTAATTTTAAGGATTGCATCATCATGACATGGTTCACGACACACCTTGCTTTAGAGGGAATGATTGCTTTTATATTTATTGGTTATTCCTTACGTAGTAAATTCCTTAAGAATAATTCCACCAGAGCGTTATTTCTTCTTGCAAATACCTTTGCAATTATACCTGACTTTGACGTCTATATTGGTATTCTATTCAATAATAGAGAGCACAGAGGTCCGACCCATAGCATTTTTTTCCCCCTGACATTTTTAGCGATTGGATTTCTTATATTATTGTATAACAAAATGAAATCTCAGGATCCAAACCATCCATTAGCTGATATAGAATCGTTATTCAAATCAGACGATAAAGTCAAGAGTCAACTATTATATTTATTACCATATTTTTTCTTTTTAGCAGCATTCTTCTGGGGGTTGCATCTTGTTTTGGACCAGGATGCCGTCGAAGGTGGGATGATGATGTTCTGGCCGCTTGACAACAGACTCTATGAAATTAAATTAATCTTCACGCTGAATGCTAATCCCTTTTTAATTCTTCCATGGCAACCTTTAGGAGCTTCATTTCAAGTTACTCAATCAACCATCATAGGACTTTATAATTATTTATTTAATTGGACTCCTCAAGACTTCATAAATGCAACTGGCTCAACAATTTTTCAATATGAGTTTGTTGGATTAATATTACATAGTTTAATACTCATAACCTGGTTTTATTTTGTTCTTAGACCGTGTTGGCCTTTACAAGGAAAAAACATAGGATCTAAATTTAATTTCTTTGGATTTTTTAGCAAAGTAAAACATTATTGGCAACATATTGCCAAAGAACTGCTTATTCCAGCTATTATGTTAATACTCATTGGTTTTTCTTTTGGTCCCTTAGTAACCAATCAAGTCCCTGATAACCAAACAATGAAAGGTAACCTTTCTTTTACAAATTCATCCTTCAATGCCGTTATGTATGCGCCTATTGATGCAGTCTCTCAACCATTAGATCCTAATGCTCATTTCACAATTGCTGTCGACTTTATAGTCTCTAATTTTCAAACTGGAGATCAATTGTATTATGTCGTCGCTAATGAATCAGTATTTTCATCATTACAACAACAAATTAGTACGCTTCTTTCAACAGTTTCGACTACTAATCCTCCAGTCAATGATACAGTTTTTAAGCGACAATATACCAGTATTATTACTAAAAGTTTGACTAACAAAACAACCATTGTTCTAAAGTCAATTTCAACGTTTCAAATAAGAACAGAACCTACTATTAATAATTTATTGAGTAATGCAAATTATGGAGTTGGTTTTGTTTTAAAAGACTGGTCCTCTAAACCACAATGGTTCCAAACTAATACCACAATTAATATAGCAAGTAATATTGATGTTACTTACTCGAGAAATGTTAATTATTGGATTGGTATTGTTATAGAATCGATTGGTATACTCATGGCAGTGATAGCTCTTATTTTACCTTTTAAGATAAAAATAAAAACTTTTAAGAAATTTATTTGTTAATTCCTTCTATTATTTACTTTATTTTAAATTGAAAAAACCTTAAAAAAGGAATTATTTTTAGAAGTATATGTTAAAATTAAGAATTTGGTAATATTATGAGAATTCCAGAATTTTTCGGTGGTCTGTTGGTTGGTTTAAGTGTCTACTTAACTGTGCTTTCAACCTTTTATTTGAAGTGGATTAGTAGCATAGTAAGCACTTCAACTGTTCCTGATAAAGCGTATATTGAATTGTTGATTCCATTTGTTGCAGCGTTGATTGCAGGACTAGGTATTGGATTTGGTCTCAAATCAGAAGACAATTCAGGTTATGGTTTCAACTTTTCTAATTGGTCAGAACACTGGCCAGCATTAATTGGAGGTCTTGGTCTAGCAGCAAGTATAGGATCACTTTTGATTTTATATTTCTCAAATACACCAGCATCTGGATTAATTTATTCATTTATAAGTATTGTTCTCTGTGTTTTCGGAATAATAGTCGCAGTATTGAATTGGCAAGCATCATCACCATACTGATAAGGCAAGGGATGCATACATGTCCAAAGAGAAAAATGGTGTAGAAATAGAATTAATTTCATTTGGTAATGAACTTTTAATAGGAGAAATAGTAAATACTAATGCTAGCTGGCTAGCAAAAGAACTAACACAATTAGGGGCAAGGGTTACAAGAGTAACAACTGGAAGTGATGACTTACAGGACCTTGAAACAGTCTTTAAGGAATCATTTACTAGGGAGCCAAAAATAATTATTTCAACAGGAGGTTTAGGCCCAACATGGGATGATAAAACTTTAGAGGGATTATCAAAAGCTGTTGATGATAAATTTGTCAGAAATGAAGAAGCTTTTACATATATAAAAAAAAAGTATGATGAATTCAAAATAGAAATGTCAAAAGCCGCTGAAAAAATGTGTTATTTTCCTGTGAATGGAAAAGCTATTCAAAATAGTGTGGGAACAGCACCCGGTTGTTATTACTTATTTAACGAGAAAATACATATTTTTATCTTACCAGGTGTTCCAAAAGAAATGAAAAGCATGTTTGAACAACATATAAAACCATTTATCAATGAGAGATTTACTGAGAGTACCTTCTATGAAAACAAGTTTTATATAACTAATATGTATGAAAGCAAACTTGCAGCGGTCACATCAAAGCTAACTAAAGAGTACCCAGAAATTTATATTAAATCTCATCCGAATGGATCAATATTGATGCATATAACAGCTTATGGTGATGAAAAAACTAGTAAATTGTTAGAAGAAGTAGTAGCAAAATTAAAACAGGAGATAGAGAAGATAGGGGGAAAAATAAAAACTTAAAAGTTCCACTACTTAAAAATCCGTTATCAAATTCGTAATAAATTTCTTTTTTTTATTCCGAAACTATTCTTGGTACAAAAAATCAGCTTTTTTAAATTTGTGTACAACAATCCATAGGTAAAAACTCGAGTAAAATTATTCGAGAAAACAAAATTTGTAAGTTACAATATTATAAAATTCATTTATTTAACTGGATTTTTATTGATATTAAGAATAAATGTCACCAATAATTTAAAAATACTAGTATCTTTTTGATTAGATGAGATAAATGGTAAAAAATAAAGATTTGAAAATCGTGAATCAAAAAAAGAACAAAATGAAAACAATACTCCCCCACGGCCCTGAGTATCGACAGGGTTCCAAAAAGCAAGCTGATCTCCGAGAATCTCAGCAGGGTAAACCTATCCACGTAAACGCTTAGTTTAGGGTTGCTCACTCCCGTGCCTGACCCGGTTTACTTTTCAACTCTTCTTACCTTTGCCTACGCAAGGGTATCAAGTGGCTATCCACTGGTTAGGGCCCTACTTCATAGACGATTCGAAGGGCTCACAGTTCTTTGCCAAGCCTTGACTCAGTTTGTGGAATACACCACGACCCACCATAAAGCGCATTGTGGTCACGTAAGTTCAGCTAGCCCGCTTCCGCCAGCCATCTTGCCTATTTTATTCTTCTTTTTGATTTTTATAAATATTGGTATAATTCTAATAATCCAAAAAAATTTTTTAAAATCCTGTTCTTTTACTATATTGTTTCACAAAATTTTCTTGTTTTATATATGAATTATATTTTTTGGCTTTCTCGTATGACTACTCCAACCATTAACTCAGTGTTCCTTCAACAATTGGACTATGCTAAAAAATTACTTACAATTTCACCTACTGAAGATAAATTACTTAAAGATATTCCTAACCAACTTAATTCTCTCATTATATCTATTTGCCATCAATTTTCTTATCCTGTTGTCGACATTGTTCCTGTTGGTTCTTCTCAACGTCAAACTTACTTACCAGGCAATCGTGATATCGACATTTTCGTTCGTCTTGACACTGCTGATCGTTCTATGCTTGAACAGTTTGCCTCTCAGGTAATTCCTGCCATTGCTTCTTCTTTGCATACTTCTTTTGAGATCAAATATGCTGAGAATCCTTACGGTGTTATTCTCTATCCTCTTCCCGACTCCCAAGAGCTCATTTCGATCGACATTGTTGTTACCATATGGCTTAAAGACCAACTTAAACTTGATAAAATTCTTCCTATCTCTGGTATGGCTCGGACTCCATTCCATATGTTTTATCTCCAAGAACATATTCGCGGTCTTGAAGAGGAGGTCCGTCTTTTTAAATACTGGGCTAAACAAAAGAAACTCTATCGTCAGTCTGGTTTTACTGGTTTTATCAGTGAATTACTTATTATTATTTTTGATTCTTTTCAGAATATTTTATCTCAAGCTGATGAAATTTGTTCTCTCACTTATGATTTCCATGACCGTTCTCCCAAGTCTCTTCGTAAAAAATTTGCTAATTTCCCTATGATTCTCATGGATCCTGTTGACAGCAATCGAAATGCTGCTGCTGGTATTCATGGGGTCTTGGGTTCTTTTCATCTTCAACGCTTTACTAGATTAGCCCATGAATCATTGATTGATCCTTCCACTCTCTGGTCTGAATATTCTCTTTCTGGCATTGTTTTTACCCTTAAAATTACCTTTTCTAAAAACATTACTGTTAAAAATGATGAAGAATATTATTCAAGAATTATTAAAGTCCTTGGGCTTATCTATCGTGCTCTATTTGACCAAGAAATTATTATTCAAGATGCTCTTATTGATGTTAAGGATTCCACTTTATCCTTTACTACTAACAGTTCTGGTGGAGGTATTTTACAAGTTAAAGGTCCCCCTGTTCATATGCCAGACCATGCCAAGAAATTCCAAGAGAATAATCCTGATTGGCGAACGGAAAATGGTTTTTACTGGTCCACGAAGCAGCAGTTAACCGTTCAAGAAATTGTTTATAGAAAAATTAATAATCCTGATTTTGTTCATGATATCTATTTTATATAGCATGAACGTTCTGGAGATTTTTTGTGGACTGTATCGATTAAAAAATTCTTTTATCTTTAA
>DAHXPE010000176.1 GCA_027364495.1 Candidatus Heimdallarchaeota archaeon
TTTAACTACAAAAGTTGAGAAACTAATAAAAGAAAATTATTTATTTGAATTAATTATTAAAATTATTCATTAAGTATTATTTAAAGGTGAGTTATTGTATTTCAAATTATTATTCAATAGTTAAATCAATAATTTCTTGAATTTCCATAAATTGAGGCTGAGGGATAATTGTTTCTTCTTTTATTTTAAGAATAGTTTCTGGGTCCAATTCATTGCTAAGGTCAATAATGGAGCACCTAACAGTATCAAAACTAATGCTTAAATATTGAGATTCCATGTTGTATCTTAATTTGAAGAAGGTTGGAAATCTTGCAGGTATTCTAGTTTTAATATTATTTGCTTTATTTTCTTTGATTAATACTCTTCGCTTTGATTTCATTTTATCAATTCTTGCTTGAGTAGGAATATCAACAGATATCTTGGTCCTATCAGATACTTTTTCAGAAAATTGAACAAATTGGAAGAGAGGAACTTTTTTTAATTCATCAACTGATCTAAATTCATGAATAATTGTTTTATTCCTAAAGGATAATATTAGATAGTTATGTCAGAGTAAATGATATTACCTTTTTCTTAAGTAAGAAATAGGAGTTCCTAACATTGCTTGTGCATAAACAGTTCTTGGTACAAAGAAGCCATAATATCTAACTTGCCTAATGTTAGATTTTAATAAACTTTTAATGCTTTTTCCCATTTTTTCACAAACTTCTTCAATACACAAATTGTTGATATCTTGGGATTGCAATTGGGAAAAGTAATTTCTTATTTCTTCCTCACTATTCCCAATGTTTGAATAACTCTGTGCAACTTGAGTATTTTCCATTCACTACCAGAGTACAAAAAAACTAACAGAAATTACGAAACTGTCAAAGACTTCACCTTTTTTTTTTTATGATTTAGTATATAAAGAATGTTATAGTATTTAAAAAATATTACTTAAATTTTATTTTAAACACCAAATCATTATGTGTATCTTTAAACTTGTTCTTGAATAATTTGGTTGAGGAGCTTCAATTAATAAGGGTTGAGGAGCCTCAATTTGTAATGTAGGTTGAGGAACTGAAGGCAAAATTGCAAGCTCCAAGTTATTTTTTTCAAGCTGATGTTTTAATTTTTTGTTTTCTTCTTCAATTCTTTTTCTTTTTCTTTCGATTAATTTCTTTTCCATGTCTTCTGAGGTTATTATAGTTCCATTTTTTGAAGAGTTAATTCGTTTCTTTCTTTCTTTTGGTTGAATGATATTTCTAATTTCACGAACTTCGGTATATAATTCTTCAAAATTGAGAACTTGATTGATAGCAACTTGTTGATTAAGTACAGCAAAAGAATTAGAATTTGATTGAGAAGATTGAGTAATTACTGATTGAAAAGGAACTAAGGTAGTGTTCTCTGTTTGAGCGTTGTTATTATCATTAAATTGCATTGAATTAGAATGAGGAACCATTTCTTGATAACTAGAATAAGATATTGAAAGAACAGACTGAGAAGAATGGGAAGGTTGAGTACTTTCACTTTCTTTAGAACCAAAAATACTAGACAAAATCTCTTTATTATTTCCTTTAAAATAAAGATTCCATTTTTCTTTATTAATTGGGTAAACACCAGGAATTTGAAACGATTTTTTGATAGTACCAGGTGCAGTTGATTTATGCCAAGGATCGACCAACAATTCCATGATATCCCATTTTGTCATTTTATTCTCTTTTGAATATTGGCTAATAGCGTATCTAAGATTATCTTTTAAGATTCGAAAGAAATTTGAATCTAAAGGCTGCAATAAATGCGTGGAATTAGAGGGAAATTGAATCATTGTAATACCATTATTCTTTTCTAATTGTTCAATTTCATAACTAAAATTTGAAGTGTGTCCATCCAATAGCAGAACAACAGGTCCAGGAGGCTTAAATTTAATAAAATGATTCATCCAGTTTTCTTTAATCTTATTATCGATCCATCCATTTTCTGAACTACAAATAGAAAAACCGTGTGTAGGAATTTCAGGAACAGTATCTCCTTTAAAAATTAATGTTGGAACCATAGCAACACCATCAGCACCAATACAACATACTAAAGTGAGATGATCTCCTTCCTTCGTTTTTTGATATTCAGGTCTATTTTTCACAGTAACAACCTAGAATATAAGTAAATAAATAAAAATAAAAATAATAAAGAAATAATCAATTACTTTTTTAAGATTAAGATTGTAAAAAAAAGGTGATTCATCCATGTTAAAGATCCTTTCGGGTGTAATATTCAATTCATTATAAACTTTCTCCAATGTATCTAGAAAGTAAATAATGGATGAGTGATCTTCAGCAACGATTCTTTCTTCAGTTCTAGGTGTAGGTTTTTTAACACAAATTTTTGATTCGTATTTTTTCCTAAATTTTTGAAACCATGATTCAGAGAAGGAGAGATTGTTATGAGGATACTTAATCTAAAGTAAAGCTAATTTTTTAAAAAAGAGAAATAATAAAAAAAAATTACTTTAACATAATTATTTATATTATCGATTAATTCTTGTCGTGTAAGAGGAGCTCCTTTTTGCCTTTTTTCGATTTGCTCGAGAATAAGTTTTTCATCAATGTTTGAAAGAGCATTTTTTTTTAGAACATTTTTTTTTTGAATACGATAATGGAGAGTACTGTAATTAACGTCATTTTTTTCAGCAGCCTCGCGGAGAGAAAGTCCATTTTGAACATCCAAAATAGCGTCTTTGAATCTATCTTCGATTTTTTTTATCCTTCTTGTTGTCCAAGGCTAAAAAATTTAGATTAAAATATAATTTAATTTTTTTCAGATAATATTTAAAAAAATTTTTAAAAAATATATTTAAATTGA
>DAHXPE010000213.1 GCA_027364495.1 Candidatus Heimdallarchaeota archaeon
CATTACAGCTCAAACAAATTATTATTGATTTTCTTTCTTATCAACCTTCCCTTTCAATTGAGGAAAATGATATGCTTATAAAATTTAGTGATCCAGGAACTTTTAATGTATTTTTTAAAAAGGACTTTCCTTATTCTGGTAATATAGAGGCTTTATGCATTCGATTATTAGCAAATCAATTCATAAATCATCAACTTAATCCTTTTTTACTTTATCAATTTCTTTCTTTCGAAAAGCAAGTAATCGATGAAAAACAATTGTTATTTTTCTTAATAGTGTCAATTCAAATGCCTATTCAGACTCCATCTCATGAGTCAAATAAAATATTAGAATCTACTGGTTCAAGTATGAATGCTATTAATTCCGATTCCTTAAACGGTTTATCTGCCGAATCCTCATCTAGTAATAGTCCTAAGATCGAAATTATGCATGATTATTTCTCTAATAGTAAATCTGTCCTTAACGAACCAGAAATGCAAAATCCGATAAATTTGACTTCCGTCGAAGAGAATCCAAGAAAAGAACAACAATATCCATCAAATGTACAATCTATTATTGATATAATTAACAAACGTATTAATGACGTTTTACCTGATAAACATATAATATTTCCAGTTCAACCAATATTTCTAATAATGAAATTTCTTGATTCTGATACTATTGACCTTATCAATGCTGATATTCAGAACTTACTTAATATAACCAATTTAAAATAGTCAGGAGTATGCATAATGAATATATTCGTCACTGTCAGATCCATTTTGTTAGTAATAGTTCTTTATTTTGCTTTTATAATTAATAACTCACTTTCACAGATATTTCAGAATGATAAATTACTCTATATGTTATTACTAAGTATAATTTTAGCTGAATTACTTTCTTATTCGTATAAACTCGTTTTTTCTCAAACAGTTGAAACAATAATTTTTATCGTATGTTGGATTATTTCCCTTTTATCTCTATTAATTTTCCCCTTTTTACTTAATTATTTTATAATTTTTATTGCTCTATTGTTGTACACCTTTATTATTTCTTTGATCAGTGTATATTTTACAATTGAGGATTGGTCAGATATTTGCTGGACTTCCTGTGATTCTATCGATTCAAATTTTAGATTATCTGAAAAAAGAGGTCTTATCTATTCTTATTATACTATTGATTTCTATTTACCTTTAGGATTTTTATCATTAGAAGATAAGAGGAATTATTACGATCTCATTAGAAATAATGAAGCCACCGTTAGTTATTCTTTGACTCATGAGTGTCATTTTTCTTTCCATGCAAAAGGATGCAAATTTTTCTCGGGGACAAAATTAAAATTATTGGATTTAGAAAATGATATTAATCAAATTAGTAAAAATATGGCTATTGAATAGTAGCATTTTTTCTATTAAAATAAATAATTTATTAGTTTATGCAGGTTCTTAAAAATCAGGACGATTGCCTATCATCCTCTTTTCTCTCTAAATATGAAATACCATATCGTGTTTATCATGTTGAAGCCAAAGAACAAGTTCTTAGCTCAACTCGAGCAAATATGATTCATCCTTCATTACCAGACTGGTTTTTGTATGAATATCAAGTTAAAGTTATAACTCTCAAAAACAAAAATGTTTTACTCGTTTCTGGGACCGGATCTGGAAAGACTGAAGCTGCTTACTTTCATATCTTTAAAAATATACAGAAAAATATTCACAGACAAGTACTTGCAGTCTATCCTACGAATATATTGGCTCATCAACAGTTAAAGCGTATAGATAAATATGCAAGATTATTTGGTATTTCAGCATCGTTTTTAGCGGGTGAAACTGCTCATAAAGCTTCAAGTAAAGATGCTGAAATTATTACCACTAATCCTGCTTTTATTATGGACCAAATGCTCTCAAAAAAACGTTTTTTACAGTTCAAGAAAGACTATGCAAATCTCAGATACATTTTATTTGACGAAATTCATATGTACAACTCCCGACAGATGACAATTATAGCAGAGACTCTCAAAACCATTAAACCTCAATTTATTTTCTTTCTATCAGCTACAGTTTGTAACTTGGATGAAATAGCTCAGTTCCTCACATCTGTAAATGCTAAAGAGACAGAGATTGTTATTGGGAATGCTTCTAAAGCACCAACTGATTACATTATTATCGAAAATCGAATTTTTAAAGACCTATTATTTTATTTTTCAGAATTTATTAATGAATCTTCAATAACATTGATTTTTACTAGAACTATTCGTGAAACAGAGGAATTATTTAATTTATATTTTGATTTCGTTCTTCGACACGGTCCATATACGTCTCTGCCTCTTGAAAAAGCTAGGCAAATACTAAATCATAAGATATTACGACATCATTCAAAATTGGATACTGAAGAAAGAAATCGGGTAGAAGAACGAATAAAATATTCCTCTTTTATTTGTTTCAGCCCTAAAACCCTTGCTCAAGGTATTGATATGGGATCGGTAACTAGGATTATCCATATGTCACTTCCTTCTACCTTAGCTGAATTTCTTCAACGTGAGGGTCGTTCTGGAAGACGCAAGGATATAAGACGAACAGAAAGTATTATTTTGGTTTCTACTACCTATGATTATATCATTTGCAAAAATGAATATTTTTTTTTAAAGTATATAACTTCTTCAGCTGAGCGGTTACTATTACTACTTGATTCTCCTTTTTCTTACCTGTATAGTTTGATGTTTAAGATAACCATGGATAATTCTCTTATTGAAGACGAACAGGTATATTTGATTCAATTAGGAATATTAGAAGATGGTGTGTTATCTGCAAAAGGCAAATTTTATCAAAAAAATTTTCTTTCATTTTTTGGCAGTACCCAATATCTTCATTTATTCGATAAACAAGGCCGTTTTACAAAGGAACGTGTCTCAAAAAGTGATGTTTTGCTTCAGTATCAACCACACACTTTACATTTTAGAAATAATCATCTCCAAATAGTTTCTAAACTTAAGAGAAAAGGTTCATTTTTTGAACCAGTTTTTGAGTTGGTAGATAAGAAAGATAACCTCTATAATTTATATTTTAAGCAAAATTTACGCAGTATGGTTATAACAAATGTAAAAACAAAAAGTTCTCAATCTTTTTCTACACATATTGAAGAATTAAATATTATTCCTGTCCAAGTGATTTACACATATTTGAATGATTTTCAAAAATATGAGGCATACGAAACATTTTTAGTAGATTCTAAGATTCCAGAAACTTTATTAAGTCTTTTTATAAGAGT
>DAHXPE010000217.1 GCA_027364495.1 Candidatus Heimdallarchaeota archaeon
GAGAGCATATAATTTATGAAAATGACTAATGATTCCCGACAAATATCTTGCAGTAATTGGAAATGCTTTGAATATATCTAAATGTTTATTAGAATATATGCCTGTTTCTAAAGTAATTATATTATCTGGGCTTTTTGTTTCAATTTTGCCTGCTAAAAGTATGCCAGTCCACTGTCTTTTATTCATTGCTCTTAACAATTGGAAATAAGGTCTATTAAGGTGCATATCTCGAAGTGGGACATAGGGGGCCATAAACATAAATTTTCTCACAGTCTCTAAAAAACTTATTAAGATAAAAATCTTTGCATATTATTTTCTTGTCGGGAATCATTAGTCATTTTCATAAATTATATGCTCTCTTGTGAACATCAACATATTTTGCTCTTGCTTTATCGTCGGATGAAATAATATTTGATCTAATCAAAGAACGTTCGGAGAATTCACGATTTGCATCCTCATCAAGCTTTAATGCAATATCCTCAATATAAGCTATAGGGTCATTTTTTTCTCTAATCAGTGGTCCATTTGAACTTCCTAATATTTCAACTGAAGTGGGGATTGAACTAGATACTATTGGAAGGCCAGAAGATATTGCTTCCAAGAGGGGAATACCAAATCCTTCATTAGAAGATGTGTGCAGGTATAAATCTGCAGCGTTAAAGTAAAGTGGATAGTTTTTTTCATTTACGTTATTGACATTCATAATTTTATGATTCTTAATAGGATATCCAACTTTAACAATCAATACATCCTTTGGAAGTTTGTTAGATATCGAATCTATGACCTTCAAATTTTTATTGCCACCACCACCTGATACGTTTAATATTATTTTTTTATCTAAAGGGAGAGAAAGAATTTTCCTTGCATACTCTTTATTTCTCCAATGAAAAATAGACTTATCAACTGTAGTGTATATTACGGTTGAGTTTATCCCTATCGATCTTAAAATTTGATCATGGGCAGTCTCAGAGACTGATATAACTTCTTTTGCAAAACGTGCATACCTTTTTACTTGAATTTCTCCAATATCGTAACTAATTTCTTTAAATTTTTCAGTGAAAGAAGGCGCTCTCAGAATATTTCTAAAAACGTAATAATATTCATGTAAAGTTATAACCATATTTTGTGAAATTGTAGTAAGTCTATAATCAGATCCCATTAAGTGTAAATTTTTATTATCTAAAATTTTATTTTTTTTAATATGTCTTATGTTTTTAAATTTAACTACAGGAATATTAAAAATGTTCCCAGTTTGATATTGAGCTACTTTTGTAGACCCATCAAGATGGTTGCCTGAATAATTTAATGAAAGAACTTTAATGTTTGGGAAAACAGGTTTAAGTATTCTAATCATTTCAAAGGTTCTTCGACCTAAACCACTATTGTTACCTTGGTCAGTTATCACTATTAATTCGTCTTCATAAATTTCCATTGAGGTTTTATGACTTAAAGAATAATAATTATTTCTACTCATATGGCATTAAGAAAGTAGTTCAAATGATCCCTCTTGAGTTATGACAAAACAATCTCTTCTTAAAGGAAACTCCTTTTTGGCAGTTTATCACTTCACTTGAATATAACTAGGCACTTTCACTTCTATAAATTTAATTATTGTTTTTATTGAGAAATCTGCGAGTTCTTTTTTTCTTCCTGTTCATTTGGCTCCTTAACGTTTTATTTAGGATTTTTTCAAGTTATAAATAGAAAAATGAAGTATCTTTAAAATACAGTAGAGGAATAATCACATAATTGTAATGGTTTTTTTCTCACTCACCTGGTGCATATTTTATTCAATCTGAGAAGTTTCTAAAATTATGTCAAGCATTAGAGTGATAGGAATGTTAAAATATTTAATTTTACTTGCATTTTGGTAGATATTATAGATCACACAGTTATTTTAATAATGAAGATCTTTGTTACTCGTGGATCGCTTTAAGCGAAGGTTGTCTTAATTGAAATATGGTGTCTTATGGTTGTCTATGATCCTCTTTTGTTTAAAAACCCATTTTTAAATTTTTTAAATTATATTCCAATATTTGTAAAAGGAGAGCAATTATGACAAAAAAAAATTTTTCCGTCACCGTTATAGGATTCCCATATACGAATAAGGACAATTCTGGAAGGGGAATAGATCGATATCTTTATTGTCTCATCAACAACCTCCAAAAAAATGGAGTGAATTTTCAACTTTTAGATGAAGGAATAGTGAAAGGAAATATTTTTCAGTTGGTTCATTCAACTATCCATATACTGGTGAAATTATTAAAATCAAAAAGTTCCTTGTATCATGCTGTCGATCCGATAGGTGCAATATTAGCATTATTTTTGTTGAAAAGGCCACTTATAACGACAATTCACGACACCATACCGTTGTCATCAAATTCTAAATTAATTGGAAAATTTAGATTTCCATTTTTGAAAATCCTAATGATGGTTAGTTTACGACTCAGCGACAAAATAATCGTTCCTTTTGATATAACAAAAAATGAATTATCAAATAGATATGGCGTTATTCCTGATAAAATTACTAAAGTAAATTATGGAATTGACCTACCTTTGTTGACAGAAAGTAAAGAAAAGATCGTGGCAAGGAAAGGTGAAGAAATATTTAGAATTTTATTCATTGGTAGTAGTAATCCAATAGCGAGAGGGTTAGATGTAGTTATAAAGGTATATGAAAAAATTTCCATCAGTAATCATAAATTTTCTCTTACTATTATTGGAAATCTAACTGAAGTGAATAATTACATATCAAAGCATCCTCAACTTAATGGGGATTCTAATATTGAGATTTTTGATTTTATTCCCGAACAAGGTATTTATTCCTTTATGAAAACTTTTGATGTATTTTTATACCCTTCATCCTTGGGTTTTAGTTATCTCGCAATCCAAGCTATGTACATGGGATTACCTACGATAGTGGCTGATGCTAGAGACATGTTTGAGTATATTAAGGATGGTGGCTTGATATGCCAAAAAGACTCAATTAACTGTTATGTTGACTCTATAACAAGAATTATTGAAGATCAAGAATTTAGATATAATTTAATAAAACGAGGTCATGGAAAATCGATGCAGTTTTCAGGTAACAAAATGGCTCTTGACACAATAAAAGTCTACAAAGAAATTATAAATGACAGATCAATTTTAAAGTCTCACACATTACGCTAGAAATGTGAAACATTGACACATAAGTCCTTTTATGATCAATTTTGCTATTTCCCCTTATCTATTCTATAAACCAATGATAAGATAAATTCAAACTATCTCACAAAATTAATCATTGCTGGAAATGAAAAAATCGATCAGATTGATTAGGGAAACATAGAAGTTCAGTTTCACGAGAACGTTCTTTGATTGTTCACCCGATACTTTAAGAAATCAGTTCAAGTTAATGGCAATTACTATTTTTGGATCTCTTGAACTCTTTGGGGTAAATTATAAACCCTCATTCATTTACAATCTATGAATTCGGAAGAATTGTTCAGGAGACTCCTAGGGCTTGAAGAACCTTGGATTATCAAAGAAATTAAATTCGACCACCAGGAAAAGAGGGCGGATATCTTCATAAATTTCCAAGGGGATCAAGATTCCCATGCCCGGTGTGTGGACAGCCCTATTCTGTCCACGACACCGAGGAACGCACATGGAGACACCCGAACGTATTCCAGTATCCCACATACGTGCATGCAAGGGAACCCAGAATAAAATGTGATCTGCATGGAAGAAAACTGTTGCCCTTCCATGGGCACGAAAAGGATCAGGATTCTCCCTTCATTTTGAGGCCATGATCGTGGAAATGGGCAGGGAGATGCCTGTATCAGCAGTCTCCAGGATCGTGGGAATCCATGAGGATTCTGTGTGAGAATACTCAGGCATTATGTGGAAGAGGCAAGGAAGGATCTAGATCTTTCCGATCTCAACATCCTTGGAATAGATGAATTCTCCGTGGAGAAACATCATGTCTATGTCACACTCTTTTACGACACGAAGAACAGCAGGGTCATACACATCGAGGAGGGAAAGAAATCCAATGTGTTTGGAAAATTCATCATGAAGCACCCTTCCCTTGATTCAAGGAACATCGAACACATCACCATGGACATGTATCCTTCATACATATCCGGAGCAAAGGAATATTTCCCTGATTCCTCAATCGTTTTTGATCACTTCCATGTGATCAAGATGATGAATGATGCACTGGACAGGATCAGGAGGAGAGAGGCAAAGAGCAATGAGATACTGAAACACACAAGGTATGACTGGCTCAAGAACTTTGATGATCTGACGGAAAGGGAAAGGGATCGGCTCATGTCCGTGAAATCCCTGGATCTCCAGACTTCACATGCATACCACTTCAAGATCGCACTCCAGAGGCTGTGGCAGGTGAATGTATCCATTGCTGAATCATACCTGAGGAAATGGATATCATGGGCATCCAGGTCAAGGATGCCCGATGTCATCAAGCTCGGAAAGGCCATAAGATCAGGAATAAATTCAGCTGTGGTGGAAGGGTTGAACAACAAGATCCGTACAGCATTCAAGCGTTCCTATGGCTTCAAGGCACAGGAATACACAGGGACACAATCATATATCTGGTGGCAGGAGGGCTTAAGTTACCCCCGAAATGTTAGAGAGATCTACAAATATTATGGTTAATAGGGAAGGAGTTAATAGGAATCCTATATTAATTATTTCAGAGTTGTAATATTAACTCAAAAAAGTGGGAAGAAATCTATAAACAAAACAATTATATTAATAAACAATATGGGTCGTTCAAATGAATGAACGAAGGTCTATCCCGGTAAGTTCCCCTTCTATCGATTCTAATGATATTGATGCTGTTACAAATTGTTTAAAATCTGGTTGGATCAGTTCAATGGGAAAATTTGTCGAGGATTTTCAGGATGGTTTTGCTAAATACGTGGAAAGTTCATATGGAGTGGCAACAAACAGTGGAACTACCGCTCTTCATCTTGCACTTGCTTCACTTGATTTGAAAAAGGGAGATGAGATAATTATGCCAACGTTTACCATGATAGCATCTATAAATGCTGCTGAATATCTGGGATTAAATGCAAAATTAATAGATGCAGATAAAATTACATGGAATATGAATTTAGAATCAATTGAGTCCAACATAACGGATAAAACTAAAGCTATAATGCCTGTCCACATATATGGTCATCCAGAAAACATGGAAATAATTAATAAAATTGCATCAGATCATGATTTGTGGGTTGTGGAAGATGCAGCTGAAGCTCATGGAGCAGAAGCCTTTGGAAAAAAAGCAGGAAGTTTTGGAGACATTGCTTCTTTTAGTTTTTATGCGAATAAGATAATTACCACTGGAGAGGGAGGAATGTCAGTTACAAAAGATTCTAATTTGGCAGAAAGAATGGCATGGTTGAGAGCACATGCTTTTGGTAAAGGAGGAAAACATTTTTGGCATGAGGAGTTGGGATATGGTTATCGTATGTCCGCATTGCAAGCAGCACTTGGGTTTTCGCAATTAAAGCGAATAAATTCCTTGGTTGAAAAAAGAAGGCATTTTGCAAAAATCTACAATGAAGGGTTGAAAAATCTTGAAGATAATGATCTTATAGTACTTCCTCCTGAAAAACCTTGGGCGAAAAATGTATATTGGATGTATTCTATCTTGGTTAAAAATGGACTTAGAAATAAACTTATGAATTTTCTTGCTTCGAAAGGGATAGAGACTAGAACATTTTTCTACCCAATTCATAGGCAACCATACTATATTCATAGATATAAAGGACTTTTTTTTCCAAACGCAGATTTAATATCAAATGAAGGAATGAATTTACCATCTGGAAATAGCATGACAGATGACGAAGTACGGTTTGTGATAGATCAAATTGTCACATTTTTTCGCTCTGAGGTGAGTTAAGCGTCACGTAGCGCTTTGGTAACGGGAGTTACAGGGCAAGATGGTGCATATCTTTCAAAGTTTTTACTGTCGAAAGGTTATAAAGTATTTGGGACGTTCAGGAGACTGTCATCTCCTAATTTTTGGAGATTAAATTCGCTAGACATTCTAAGCAATGTTGACTTAATTCCAGTCGATTTGTCAGACTTAAGTTCATTAATTGAGGCATTCAATATTAGTCAACCTGATGAAGTTTACAATTTAGCAGCGCAAAGTTTCGTTGGAAGATCTTTTGAAGAACCCATATCAACTGGAGAAATAACTGGTATAAGTGTAACAAGGATGTTGGAAGCATCTAGAATTGTAAAATCTGATGCTAGAATTTATCAAGCCTCCACCAGTGAGATTTATGGAAATAATTCGTCAAAAGTTGAAACAGAGAATTCTGTCTTTGCCCCTGCTAGCCCTTACGCAGCAGCAAAATTATACGGGTATTGGATGTCAGATTTATACAAAAAAGCTTACGGAATGTTTGTTTCAAACGGAATTCTTTTTAATCATGAGTCTCCTCTTAGGGGATTAGAATTTGTAACAAGAAAAATCACTAATGCTGTTGCCAAAATAAAATTAGGGTTACAAAATAATTTAGAATTGGGGAATTTATACTCAATTAGAGATTGGGGTTATGCTGAAGATTATGTTGAGGCAATGTGGAAAATTTTACAGAATGATTCTCCAGAGGATTTTGTTATTGCTACGGGAATAGGCCACACTGTAAAGGAACTAGTAGATTTAGCGTTTAACTTCGCAAATTTGAACAGTGAAGATTATGTAAGATCCGTTGACACTTTCAAGAGATTGGTTGATGTTAATTCTTTGGTCGGTGATTCGACTAAAGCTCGTGAATTATTAAATTGGTCTCCGAAAACCTCTTTCAACCAATTAATTAAATTAATGTACGAAGAAGATTTAAGAAGATGGGGGAATTTTTTGAACGGTAAAGCCACGGTTTGGGATGCTCCAACATATAATGACAAAATCAAAATTACAAACGTCAGATATAGTATTAAGATTTAATTAATGTATTACAAGAAAAATGAGGGGCAGGAGTTAATGGATTGGACAAAAATATACAAAAATAAAAATGGCATTTACATAAATGAATTCATGGAAAGATGGGAAGAGGGGGCGATTCAAGCAGAAAATATTGCTAAATATTTACAAGAGCAGTTTCCCAGCATAAAAAAAATACTAGACATTCCTTGTGGTGTTGGTAGAATCTCAATTCCCTTATCTAGTCTTGGTTATTCCTTATTGGGTGTGGATTTCTCTAACGAATTCATTACTCAAGCTAACAAAATCTCTTTAGATAAAAATCTGATCGATTGTAAGTTTGAAGTCGGTGATTTTTCTGATGTAAGTAAATATATTATAGATTTTGAACCGAATGTAATAATCAATTGGTGGACAAGTTTTGGGTATTATGATTATAAACAAGACTTTGATTTCTTCTTAAACATTAATAAAGCCGCCAAAAATGGAACTTTATTGATGATCGAGACATGGCATAGAAACAATATATTAAATCATCCAATTAAACGATGGTGGAGAGAATTTGGAAATATGTTAACATTAAACGAGAATCATATTGATCCGTTAGAACGTAAACTGATCACTGATCATAACTATTACAATAAAGAAGGGGATTCGCTAAAATTAATAGATAAATTCACCTCTTCAATTATTCTTTATGATGCAGCAGATATTATATTATTATTAAAAAATACAGGATGGAAGATTTTAGATGTGTTCAATAATATAATTGATAGGAAGAAATTCGATCAAACTCAAGATAGAATTGTGGTGATAGCAGTAAAATAGAAATGAACTAATGCAAGGAAGATTTTTGTACGCATCTCGCAAACTGCGAATCGATGTCAAATAAATTTTTATTTAGGAATTATTCTAAGAAAATCACACGTCGGAGATATAACCTTTGATACCATGCTTTCAAGCAATTATAGTGCGCTCAGTAGTTTTGAGTGTTTATCAACGACTCAACATTAGATATTTTTAAAGGCATGCATTGAAGATCACAAAATTCTGCTTGTAAAATAAGTAATTTATTCATCCAAAATAGGGTTCTTTTATTCTAACATAGGGCCGTCAAATATTCTATAGGTGTATATGAATTGAACTTTTGAGTGTTGCATAGTGTTTGGTCATCCCACTATGACTATGAGGGGGAAAAATAGTTCAACCTACACAAAGAAAGTTGATCCTAACATTGCAAAGCTATCCTGGTCTCATTGGATTCCATTTTCAACAAGAGTATAAACGCATGAAATAAATAGTAGGATTAAAATTTATCTCAAATATAAGATGTAAATGTTATGACTTTAACACGTTTATAGAAAATTTCTGAAGATTTATTTCTTAAAAGAAGCATGAAAATGCCCATACCTGAAATGTGGGTTTGTAAGTAGAATATTGAAGGAATAATGGACGCAAAGAAATGGGATATGGCCATTATATTGTAATTTTTATTAAACCCCAAAATCATTGTGATCCAAGTGAACAGGCAGTTCTTTGGCTTAATTCACACAGTTATCTTAAACTTATTCTTAAAAAAAAGAGTGCGTTAAGAATTAATACTATGGATTATTATGAATGTGTGAATAGATTTAATTCGAAATTTAAAAATATTATTTTATTTTCTTTCACAATGTTGATATTAATCATTTTATTTTATTTCCATTTAATTTTTTCTACGTCAGAATATATTGGCTGGGGTAATTTTTATCCACCTATTACAAAAGGACAATTGGTTGGTGGAGCTTTTTATATTTTTTGGAAACCTTTAGGAGGAGATGGATCCTTAAACCCTTTTCCTTCAACCACAATGATCAATATTGTTTTTAGTACTTTACCAATAACAATTACAAAATCTGTGCTTCCTCTTTGGTTATTTATTAGATTATATATTGTTTTTACGACATTATTTTTAGCTGCATCTTTTTATCTTCTTTCAAATAGATTTTCAGAAAATTTCTTCGCAAGATTATTTGCTGTGATTTTTTTTATATTTAACGCATTCGAGGTTGATCAACTTAGTGCAGGGGATTTTTTACAATTTGTATCTTTGGGGTTTTTACTTTTATCTTTGAATTTTGTTATTCTAAGTAGACAAAGAAAAAACCCCTATAATTTCCAATTATTAATATCTATTATATTCTTATTTTTATCATTAGGTAATTTACAATTTACCTATTTGGGAGCCTTCCTCTATTTACTATTTTGTATCATTTTTACTCCAAATATCATAAACGCTCTTAAGGACAAAAATAAATTGATCAAAGAAATTTTGCTTCCGTTTTTTATTAATTTATTGTTTATATTTTTAATATTTTTACCATTCATACTCCCCGCTGCTTTCGGTTCATATATAAGTCTTGGTCCAAATTCTTCGTATGCCCAGCCTCTTAGCGAGTTTTCTTTTTTTAGTAATAACTTTTTTTCTGTTTTATTTCTTACCCCTTATCCTATTTTGAATGTATCTGAGTTGTCAGTTTCAACTTACCCTGCTTTAGTTGTATTCTTCTGGAACATTTGTCTTATATTGTCTTTGTCGATCGCTTTAGTTTGGGGGTTTCTAAAAAAAGATGGGAGATTGATCGTCTTTTCCACATTAATATTTTTAGCATCTATTATTGGTTCTGGTCCAAAAAGCGTGTTACCTTTCATTCCTATTTTTCTCTACGAACATTTATATGGGTATCAACTTCTTAACGCTTCATACTATTGGGATTGGATCATAATTTCACCTCTTTACTCAATAATATTTATCTATATATTTCAAGATATTTTTTGTAAAATAAGAAATAGAGGCGTAAAAATAAAGAAAATATCTTATCGTCGGTTAAATAAATCCTTTTTTTTGTTATTTTCAATTATACTGGTATTTGTTCTCATAATGCCTATAGCATCACAAGGGTATTATAATCAAAATGGCGTGATAAATAGGGGAGAATACATTCCACCTTATTTTGTAAACCTTTCACAGCAAATCCAAAAACTGACAAATTGTAATTATGATGGTGTTGCGTTTTTTCCTCCTACTAACGAATTGTACTTATCAGGTGGTTCTCCCCACTTTAACAATCCATTAATGTCTAACGTCCCCTTCAGACTCCCTCCTTCTGAATCTTACGGCTCTCTTCCATCTCCCACCTCTTCATACTTTTCAAATGTCTATAATGTATTTTATTCAAATGAGACTACGCATCTTCAAGAACGAATGGGAATTGGTGGATTTTATTATTTTGTAGTTCTAAAAGATGTAAAAGCATATGGTTATAATGCAAACGGTACAATTAATGAGGAATCTGTTCAAAATATTATGAATTACCAAGCAGGAATCAAAATGATCTATAACAGTTCAGAATTTGCGATATATGAAAGTTCTTTTAAAAGGAGTGTAGCATATACTCCAAGCAATCCATCAATTCTACTTGGAAATTTCTATGCATTAAATTCACTAGCTAATGAAGGAGTTAATATTCTAAATTTTACGATGTTTGAACCTAGTGATATAAATTCAAACAATTGGAAATGCGTTCTTGGTTATTCACAAAATATAATATTACAAAATTATTCCGACATCAATTCACTTTTTCTAGCTTCGACTAACTACTCTGTTATTTCAATCAAAAACTATGTAACTCAAATTTATAATAATTCGTATCCACCAATCTCTTGGGTTTATGGCCCAAATTATTATGTTCCTGAAATATCTAATACACCTACTTCTCCTAACAATTTTGTTTTCACTGAAAGCAATTCATCTATTGTGTTACCAATAACTAATTCTAATGGGAAAAATATTATTTTTTTAAAAGTGTGGTTTTCTGGATACTCTAATGTTTTAAAATTATATGCTAATGGAAAATTAATTCAAGTCATAAACGCATCTCAAAAAAATTTCTCAGGGTTTAGGTTGGTACAAATTAATAACAGTTTCAATTCTAGTTCATTATTGAGTATAAAATCATCTTTATCAAATAAAAATCAAATCAATGCGGTAGGAAACTTATATATCACAAATCAGAGTCAACTAATTAATAATAAAGAGTGGATCAATAATTTTATCAATTCTAGAAAAATAAATTTATTAAAAATTTCTCAACCTCAAAACTTCAAAATTAACGCAAGTGTTGTTAATATTTCGTTCAAACCCACATATGGCGGGTTTTCTCTTTACTTATTTTCTTCCACCCCGGTAATAGTGAATTATCCTTACTATGGAAATGAGAATGTTAATGGGAAAATTTTGACCGCTTT
>DAHXPE010000324.1 GCA_027364495.1 Candidatus Heimdallarchaeota archaeon
CATAACGTCGTAGTTTTTCAAAATCAAGATAATTAAGCATGATTTTCACATTTAGAAGAAATATTTATTATAGTATCATAGGAAATGGCTCATCTTTCAAATTATAAAACATCGACCAATTTATATTTTTGTAATTTTTAATAATTCAATTATATGATAAATCATTTATCAATTAAATTGTCTTTAATATTAATTCATTTTAGAAAAATATTTTAAAATTTATTTGTCCCGATGAGTTGCACCCTGACAGAATCTATTTTATTCATTAAAAATTAATATTAGTATTAATGAATCATCTAAACCATTTTGAAAGATTTCAACAATTTTAAGGGTAAGATTATTTTTCTCAGAAATTTTCTTAAACGTACAAATGTAATATTTTTTTAAAAAAGAAAAAACAATTATAGGGCTTTCAGAATGATTGATTTTGAATTAACAGATGAACATAAAGCTGTTCGAAAAATGGTTCGTGATTTCACCGCCAAAGAAATAATTCCTAATGCATCTAAGTGGGATAAAGAACATCGAGTTGATTATGGTCTCACCGCTAAAATGGGTGATTTAGGGATTCTGGGTATTTGTATTCCTGAAAAATATGGTGGTGCTGGTATGGACTATATTAGTGCAGGTATAGCTTGTGAAGAATTAGAATATGGCGAATCCAGTTTTAGAGTTATAATGAGCGTTCATTTAGGACTTAATTCCTGTGGTTTACTTCAATGGGGCACAGAGGAACAAAAACAGAAATATCTTAAACCACAAGCTCAAGGCAAAAAAATGGCTGCATTTTGTTTAACTGAGCCTGGTGCAGGGTCTGATGTTCAAGGTCTCCAATCTACAGCAGTTAAAAAAGGCGACAAATATATTCTGAATGGAACTAAGGCATGGATAAGCCTTGCGACAGTGGCTGATAACTATCTTGTCTTTGCCTATACTGATAAATCAAAAAAAGCACATGGTATTAGCGCATTTATAGTAGAAAAAACCTTTCCAGGAGTTTCAAGTAAAGATTACGAAAATAAACTTGGTGTAAGGTCTGGTTCAACAGGAGAAGTCAATTTCAATAATGTCGAAATTCCTGAAGAAAATTTAGTCGGCAAAGAAGGTGATGGTTTTAAGATATCCATGTCAAGCCTTGATAATGGAAGATTTACTGTAGCTTCCGGGTCAGTTGGATTGGCTAAAGCAGCTTTAGATGCTAGCTTAAAATATTGTCATGAACGTAAAACTTTCGGACAAGAAATAGGAAAGCACCAATTAATTCAACAGCATATAGCAAATATGGTTCGAGGCATTGAATCAGCTGAATTACTAGTATGGCGTGCCGGCTGGTTAAAAAATAAAGGTCTTCGAAATACCAGAGAAACAGCTCTAGCAAAATGGGTTGCAACAACAGTTGCTCAAGATTGTGCAAATTCTGCAATACAAATTCATGGGGCTTATGGATTTTCAGGCGATTATCCCGTAGAGAGATTTTGGAGAAACAGTCGCGGCGCTGTTATTTACGAAGGAACTAATGAAATCCATACTGTTATGCAGGGTGAATATGCACTTGGTTATAGAAAAGATAAATCCTTAGACAGAGTATTACCTCCTTATCCACTCCCTGATGATTTTTTTTAAAAAATTAATTGAAATAGTGATAAATATTTAAATATAAAGTCGGGGAGCATCTTTCGCATTATATGATTTTATTTTTCTCTTTATCATTTCTTTGTAGGATTTTTCATCTTCAAGTTTGACTGATGAACTTATTTCTTCCATCGACCTTTCAAAATGTTCTCTATTTATATTCCATTGAGTTATTGGGCCAGCTGGAACCTTCCCAGATCCTTTTGAAATGATATCCCTTATTGCAAGGTTAGCTGCCCGATCACAAATTGTCTCAATATCCGCTCCTGAATAACCATCGGTCTTATTTGCTAAATCAGCATACCAGACGTCGGATTCAAATATTGGTTTATTCCTTGTATGGACTCTAAAAATTGCTTCACGTGATTTAAAATCAGGTAATGGGATATGGATAAGTATACCCAATCTACCGGGTCTTAATAAAGCAGGATCGATAAGTTCAGGTCTATTTGTAGCACCTATAATGAAAATATTACTATTTTTCTCAAGACCATCCATTTCAGAAAGTAATTGTGAAACAACGCGTTCTACATGAACATTAGAATCACTTTTACCTCGTATAGGGGCTAGGGCATCTAATTCATCAAAAAATATTACACAAGGAGTATTTTGCCTTGCTTTATGAAATATTTCTCGAACTGCCGCTTCTGATTCACCCAACCATTTATTAAGTAATTCAGGTCCTTTCACTGATATAAAATTAGCTTTACATTCAGAGGCTACAGCTCGTGCTAAAGATGTTTTCCCTGTTCCTGGTAAACCAAAAAATAAGACACCATTAGGAGGTTTAGCTCCCATATGTTTATATAATTCTGAAAATTTGAGAGGGTATTCAACAGACTCTCTTAAAAGCTGTTTAACATCTTCCAGACCACCAATATCATCCCATGTTTGCCGGGGGATTTCAAGAGAAATTTCTCTTAAATTTGAAGGTTTAATTGATTGTAAGGCTGTTGAAAAATCAGCTTGGGTTATTCTGAGTTCAACTAAATCATTGTATTCAATTTTTTTTCTTTGAAATAAATCTTTTTTATTTTTTCTTAATGAACACATAGCCGCTTCTCGGCATAATGACAATAAATCAGAACCTGTAAATCCATTTGTTAACTCAGTTAATGATTTTAAATTGATATTTTCATCTAAAGCCATATTTTTAGCAATTATTTGCAATATTTCAAGTTGTTCTTTACTTGTTGGAACAGTAACTTTAATTTCAGTATCAAATCTTCCAGATCTTCGAAGAGCAGGTTCTATTTCTTCAATATTATTAGTTGTAGCAAGGATAATTACTTGATTATTTTGAGTGTTATCCATTAAGTGAATAAGCTCTGAAACTGTATTTTTCATTATTGTATCATAGATTAAATCTTTTTTCTTAGGGGCTAAAGCGTCAAGTTCATCTATGAAAATTACAGCTGGAGCATTTAATTCAGCTTCTTCAAAAATTTCCTTTAATTTAACAGGAGCTTGGGCGAGATGTCTTCCAATTAATTCTGGTCCTAATATTTCAACAAAATGTGCATCAATTTCACCTTTAATAGCTCTACCTATAAGAGTTTTTCCAACTCCAGAAGGACCATGTAGTAGTACTCCATGTGGGGGAGTTATTCCTAACTGTTGAAATAATTCTGGATATAACAGGGGAAAAAGTACATTTTCGTAGAGTAAATCTTTTACGGATTGAAGCCCACCAATATCATCAAATGTGCTTTTGAATTTTTCAATTGGAATATCATCTGTTGGCTGATTTCTAAAACGAACCTCTGTTTTGTCTGTAAGCAGAACTGGAATGGATTGATTATCGGGATTAATAAAAAAAACTGAAATTGGAACATTCTGGCCCATAAATTCAAATTCAGCAACATCACCACGAATAAAGAGTTTACCAACAAATTGCTGTTGAATGAATTTTTCAATAAATTGAATGGTAAGGGGGAATGCCTCCACCGGAGCAAATGAAATAATTTCTGCCTCCTTATAATATTTTATAGGAAGAACCTCAACATAATCACCAGATTCTACTAGTGCATTCCTTTTGGTTGATATATCAATTCTAATAGGAAAATATTGATTTTCTTGAGGAGCGCCAGGAACCATATCATATTTCAAAAAAGCATACGTATCACGGAGACCAATTATTTTTATAATTGAATTTTCAACTAGATTTAACTCCTTTGCATGGAATTCAGATATTCTAGCAATGCCTTTGCCAATATCAAATGGATAGGCAGATGTCACTTTGAATACGTTCATTTTAGAAGATTTTTTTTCTACTTCCATTGATATTCCAGTAAATTTCGTGATTGATTAGTAATCATCATTTAATAAGTAATGAATATTCAAATAATTTTACTTTCTCTCAAAAATTGATGTTTATGCTTCGTATAGTTCGTCAGAAATTCAATTTAGATTTAGATTTTTTGAAATTTTTACAGCTTATTTTTAAAATTAAGAATAAATTTTGTAACAAATGAACTTCAATACATTAACATGTTTTAATTCATCAAAAAAAGGTTTTATTCCAAAAAACTGGATACATAAATAATTTTTTTAATTATATAAAAAATTTTCACCTAATCTTAATCCTTTGTAAATTCTTGTGAAAACTAGTGATCATTCAACCGAGCTTAAATGCTGAACTTCAATCGAAGCTTGAAAATATTGATAAATTTTTCGCTAAAAAGACTGTTGTTGTTGCCTTTAGTGGTGGTGTAGATTCAACAGTTGTTATGGAACTAGCTCATAGATATGCAAAAAGGGCTATTGCTGTAACTGCAAATTCAATCACAATTCTACCAGGAGAGGTAGATAAAGCTCATGAGCTTGCACAGTCAAGAGGGTATGAGCACAGGATTTTCGAAATAAATGAATTAGAAGATGAAAATTTTGCAAAAAATCCAGCTAATCGGTGTTACTTTTGTAAAAGTGGCCTAGCTACTGTCCTAAAAAAGGTAGCATTAGAAGAACATGCCGATCTCATGGTTGAAGGCACTAATATAACAGAAGTTACAGGTCATAGACCTGGATACCAAGCAATAAAAGAAAATCATATAGATTCACCATTATTAGAATTTGGTTTAACTAAGAGTGATATACGGGAAATTGCTACGTATTTTGGATTATCCAATGCTCAAAAACCAAGTTTAGCTTGCTTAAGTTCACGTTTCCCAACAGGAGTGCGAATAACGCCGGAAAAACTTAGGAGGGTTGGTCTTGCTGAACGATATATAATTGATACTTATGATGTCAAAGTTCTCCGAGTTAGAGATCATGAAGGCTTAGCAAGAATTGAAGTAGCTCCGGATGAACGTAAAAAGCTACTGAATGAACAAGTTTTAGATGATTTAAATCAAAAACTCAAAGCATTTGGGTTTAACTTTGTATCAATTGATTGTCAGGGTTATAAAACTGGTTCTCTTTCATCAGTTTATTCGCCTAAAAATAATAATAACCAGACTATTACTGAAATTGAGATTAAAATTTAACCTTCCAAAGGGATTAAAGTTTCATGAAAATACTAATTGATCCGAGACAAAGTGGTATCTCGGGAGATATGCTGATCTCAGCATTAACTGAATTTTTCGATTGTCATAACTATACTAATTCATTATTAGATACATTATCTAAGGCTGCATTATCATTATATAAAATTCAATGCTCTTACAAAGTTGAAAAATCAATAATCGACCATTTTACTGGATCAAAATTAAATTTTTCAATAGAAAAAGATTTTGGCCATTTATCAGTTCTTAAGTTTAAAGAAAGATGGAATGCACTATTAAATCATATAAACATTTCAACTGACACAATTGATCGAATATTCAGTATATTAGATCTTATAATTAAAGCTGAAAAGGAAGTTCATGGTCTTAAACATGAATCATTAGAAAAAATACATTTTCACGAATTAAATTCAATTGATACCATAGTCGATATAACTGTTAGCGTTTCGATCTTAGAGCATGAACATATCTCCAGTATTTATGGTCTGCCTACTGCAATAGGAATTGGGACCGTTACTTTTTCGCATGGAACTTTTCAACAACCTGCACCCGCTGTAGCTAGAATTTTAGAGCTGACTTCATATCCTATTGTAAATCGTGATCTTGATTTTGAATCAACCACTCCAACTGGATTATCAATTCTAACGACATTAATTAAACCAAATGAACCATTAACCAAATTACCAGATGGAAACATTACAAAAACCGGTATAGGTTTTGGTCAGAAACAACAACCTAAATATGCTAATTTTTTAAGAATATGGGCTGTCGAAGAGAAGACATTTGAAACTGATGCCATGATCATTATTGAAACGCATGTCGATGATGCAAGTGGTGAGTTATTAGGAAATATTATTGAATCCTATAGCGCTCTTAAAGGCATAATGGATGTTTCTATTTATCCTTTGATAATGAAAAAGAATAGGCCAGGTAATTGTATTAGACTTCTGGTAGATCCTCATGACATTGATTTAGATTCAATTTCTATAAAATTGATGAAGGATACTGGTTCTTTAGGTGTAAGACATTACCCGGTAAGCAGACATAAATCCGTCAGAGAGATAAAAGAACGTAAAATCAATTTTGAAAATGAAGATTATACTGTAAGAATAAAAATTTCAAAAATAAATGATGAAATTATAGCTATGAAACCAGAATATGATGATATTAAGGCTATAAGTCTTAAAACAAAAAAAAGTTTTAAGGAAATACAGGATGCAATTCTAAACCAAATGAATAAAACTGGTTAATTGATTTCTTATGACTGATGATTTAAAAGAGATTCTTTTAAAAGTCTCTACCAAAAATATGAATATTGAAGACGCATATACTCAAATTAAGAAATTGTCCTTGGTTGACATCGATGATATTGTTCAATTTGATATGTTCAGGGATTCTAGAACTGGAGTTCCTGAAGTAGTCTATGCTGAATTCAAGACGCCTGAACATTGTATTGAAATTATTCAAAAAGTGGTTCCGAAAAAAAAGGTTGTTTTATTCACTAGATTAAAAAAAGAACATAAACAGGCATTTAACGAGTTTTTCAGAACTAACAGAGAATTAAAAATGGAATTGTCTAATTTAGGAAACTCTGCGATAATTTTTACTTCAGATTATAGTTACCCAAAAATTCCAGATTCAAAAGTTGGTTTGATAACAGCTGGAACCTCAGATATACCAATAGCTAATGAAGCAGAAGCAGTATTAAAAATAATGGGTATTGAAACAGTAAGTGCTTATGATATTGGAGTTGCTGGTTTACATAGATTAATTACACTCATACCAGGTGAACAGCTACTTAACATACTCATTAGAGCGACTTCTCCCGGTGGTCTTATACCATAACCTACTGATATCGGTACAGCAATAATTGGAATGTCAACTAGGCCCGCTATGACAGAAGGTAAGGCACCTTCCATGCCTGCAAAGACTATTAATACATCTATATTATTCGATAACATATTTTTTAAAGGTGTAATTAATCTATGAAACCAGAATATGATGATATTAAGGCTATAAGTCTTAAAACAAAAAAAAGTTTTAAGGAAATACAGGATGCAAT
>DAHXPE010000332.1 GCA_027364495.1 Candidatus Heimdallarchaeota archaeon
TGGTGCTCCATTTATTAGAGGAACAGTTTCTTCTGCATAAATATCCAATGCATCATCTATTTTCTTAATAGAAATTTCAATAGTACTGGTCCAAAACATGTAAATTAGTAAATAAAATCCAGTTCCTACGAATAAAAAGGCGAAAGCAAAAATAAAATTATTAAAACGAGGATATTTAAAAAATTCAGAAAGAGCTTCGATTAAAGAAAAAAACGCAAAGGGGAGATAAATCCATTCACCTAAATCTGAAATATACTTATCAGCATATGGAACTGATCTGGGATTTTGTTTTCTGATTCTTCTTCTAAAAATCAGAATGTTTAATAAAAGGCATAGAAAAATAATTACAATACCAATAATAAGATGGGAATAACCAGTATTTAAACTAATAGCGATATTTTCCAAAGGTATTTGATTAATAAAATAAATAGCCGCGATGAAATAAACTAAACTGAATAATAAACTTATTAAGATCTTTTTAAGGGATTTAATCTTTTTAATTTTCATTGTCAATTTATCAGTTGAATAGAAAATTGACAGCTCATTATGAGGAGTAGACAGAGAATTTTCAGAAAAATTCATAAATCCATCACAGTTTTGTCATTCAAAAATCAGTATTAAAAAGGTTGCATAGAGGTTATTCATTAATTTAGAACAAAAGATGAGAAGGAAATGGGAAATTATTATAAAGAAATAAAAAGGTTTTACGAATTATTTTTATTTTATAAGATGTTTTATAAATCATTTGTTTTTAATTTGAAGTTTTTTAGGAAATTATTAAAATAGAAGAATATTTGTTCTTTTCGGTAAAAATAAGGGCATAACAAATTCATTTTTTCAAAAACGAAGAATAAACCATTGAGAGTTCGGATCTGATTTTTTTTTCACGACTCGATCAATATCAATACCTTCATTCCAAATTGTAAAACCAAATCTTTGAAATAGATGCATAAGCAAATTTTTCCGATTTTCTTGAAGCTTTTTTGCTTTTTCAATAAATGTATCACGTTCTTCTTCGTCAAAATCAATGAATGCAGAATAAAATGATTCGAAACCATTTTCTCTTGCCAAAGTATTATAACAATCCTCAATCTCAGGATTAATGTTTAGAGTTATACATTCTGCCCTAATCTTATGTGCATATTTAATAATCTCTTGTAACAAAATGGTAGCATAATTTTTACTTCGAAAATCGTAATTGACGAACATTCGGAGGAGTTCTAAGTTTTTTTCATCAATTCGAAAAGAATAATCGATAAAACCAATTATGTCATTGGCCTTGTTTAAAGTTAATTCACCTTTAGCAACATCATTTCGGACATGAAACATATAAAATCGTGTTCTTTAACAGTACAGTAAAAAATTTCTCATAGTTTCAAAAAGATACTCAATGAAACAACAATTGCATCTGAGAAAATGCTTCTACGATAGTACTATTGGTTATGACTCTGAAAAATATAAAAGAAATCAATTAATACATAAAAATAAATTTCCTACATTTAATAATGAACACTTTATGAAGTGTCCAATGTGTAACTCTTTTATTGAAAATTCTGAGTTTTTAGCTAATAGTTTTGAAAATCAACCTTATGGATATTGGTCTGCTTGCTTAGTGACTCATTATCGTCATTCCCATATTAAATATTACGATGCCTCATGGAAAAATCCTTATTATGGGGAAAAAAATAGAGAATATAACAGAATGAGTCATGATGATTATAGGATTCTTGTAAAGTAACTGTTTAAGTCTATAGTTAAAATAAGAAAAGATCAATAGTAAATTAGGATGTGAAAACGAGGTCAGGTATAGACTTGTCCAGTAATACTTTTATAAATATAGTCTTCTATTGGAAAACCTTGTAGTCGAGCAGTTTTAAGTACACTTGAAAGAACCTCTAGTGTATGAACACTTTTGAAACTCCGGAAACACTCTTTAATTTTTCTGAAAATAACGATTTCTCGAAGGTCACGTTCTGCTCGATTATTAGTCGGTTCTGCGCCTGGAATGAGAATAAATGTGAACCAATATGGACATCCATTAACCAGATACTCTAAAGCTTTTTGAAATTTGGAAGGAACTTGACCTGACCTGCTGTCTTCTCTTATCGTATACCGGTTTATGAGTTCCTGAAGAGTCTCCTCAGCTTCTAACCAAAGTTTTTCACGTTTTTCTGGAGGTGGATCCTCAGTTAACGATTCTTTTACCGTATGATAGAGCTGTCGAATCTCTGGTAAAAATTTTTCTGCTTCTTGACCTTCAGTAACTGAGTCTTCGAACTTTCGGATGAGATGAGCCCAACAAAATTGTAAATGAGGAAATGGAAGCAGTTCTGAACTATAAGCATTCCAACGATCGCTGGTTACTGTTCCAGAGAATGAAGTTCCTATGACCTTTTTCAAGGTTGTCTGACCACGACTAGGATGTATGACATACACACAGAGTTGTGGTGAAGTAAAGTCCCAAACCCACCAATTTTTTCCATTCACACTAAACGAGGTCTCATCAATATGTACTAGTGGAAGCTGTAAAACCTCAGTAAGTAACCTCTGATAGAGATCTTCGAAACTTGTTGCAACACGGTTTAATATGGTTAAAATTGTAGCTGGAGAAACACTTAGAGACCAATCATCCTGAAACACTTCACTGACTTTTCGTAATGGCAGTCGTCGGACAATAGAATCCATGACAGTCTTAGTATAGACATACGGACCAAAATATCCTTGTTGACTTGTTCTTGGATCTGTTTTGGTACATTCCTGTTGACATTCTGGACAGTAATAGACAGGGGTTTTGTATTCAATAACTGTTTTTGGTGGTGGTTCTGGAATGTCTTCAATTATTCGACTTCTAATTGAAATAATATCGTTGCTGGTCAAGACATGTGAACAATGGGTACACTGGTCCAGTTCAAGAGTAATAATCTTATCAGGTTGTCGTTGTGGATGTGGTGTTCCTTTTGTACCAGTTGGTCGTCCTGGTTTTTGATGTTTCTTGGATAACTGCTTTTGTTCTGTCCTTGCAGAGTTTCTTTTTTGATGCGGTCCGAAAGGCGAATGTTGAATACTAGGTGGAACATTTGTATTCTGTAATCGTGCAATGATCTTTTCTAATTCTTGTATCTTTTTATCCCGTAGTTCAAGCTGCTTGAATAAATCTGCAACTTTCTGTTGCAATAACGCATTTTGATGCTTTAATTCTGTGTTTTCTTTTTGAAGTCGTTCTATTTCAATGTTTAAAAGGAGGTTCGTGGTTTGTAGTTGTCTTTGGCTTTCGAATTCAGCACCAAAAGGAGGTTTTTCTCCTGAAAGCTGGTTTTGTGGAAGCATTTTTGCTGTTTGTTTTCTTTTTTTAGGGATGTTTCTTCCACTTACCTGTGATTGTAACATTTGAACCTACCTGCTTATTTTTGTAATTTTGTCGGGACTAAAAACTTTTTGGTTGCTGCAGTGAATTTTGTCGAAAAAAGTTAAACAGTTACCTTGTAAACAATAGGGCTAAGAGACAAATGATTAGAGGAATAATAAAAAATGATAGATTTGACATAGAAACGAAAAAAAGTTTAATCATGGGATTTAAACAATTAAAATTTAATGACGAAAAGACAAATGCCTTAATAGAACGAAAGATACAGTACCTTTCAGTTAAAAAAATCTTAAAAGGGGCCAAATAACTTTATTTCTATATAGAACACAAGTAATACTTGGTCAAGTAATAATTCCTAAATAAAATTACATTTGCAATCAATTGGGTTTTAAAATTTTATTATTTATTGGGGAAACAATAAAACAAGACAATTACCAGTCATAATCTATCAGAGATAAAAAACCTTAAGTTTTAGGATGCATCCTAATTTAGCCGATCACTCAATTCATAAAAAAGATTACCAGCTGTAGAACTATCAATCCTATCTCTTAATCCAGTTCACCAAGCTTCAATTAAAACCCCTGTTAGTGCAAAATGTTTAATGTTTCTTGTAATAATTTTTTGGTTATTTTCTAAAGCAACAGAGGCAATTAAGCAGTCCATTACTCCAATTTGTTTGCTGTCCTTTCGTAACTCATTAATCAATTTACCGAATCTAATTACAGTTTCTTTAGTAAAATCAAGTATGCTAAAATAATTAATCAATTCTTTTACATCCCTTAAATTCTCTTGAATCCTATCAGATTTGAAAACGCCTTGATATAATTCCCAAAGATTGACATGTGTTAGATATAATTCTACATTTCCATCAATGATGTTCTCAATAAAAGCAATTGCTTTCTCATCTTTTCGAATAACAGCGATGAGAAAATCAGTATCAAGGATCAATGCTAAAAATTCCTCAATTCCACAGTATTTCGTTCATCAAAAATAGTACTTATTGAATCTGCTAGATTTTGATTACCTTTGTTCCTTTTAATCCAATTAATAAGATCATCTATATTTTTTTCTGTCATAGTAATACGTAAAATGACATCAGTAAATGATTCATTCTTCCTTTTTAATTTATTAAGAGAATTATATGCATCCTCCGAGATTGTAATAGTTTTATGAGCCATACGTATTTTAATGACATTCGTGTATTTAAATGTATTGATTATTGCTTTTGACTTAAATTGAAAGAAAATACGTTATTTTAGTAAATAAAATAAGATTCTAAAAATTTTAAAAATTAAATCTTATAATTTTCATTCTTAAAGGATTTATTTTCAGTAATAGTTCTAAAACAACCTTAAAGGATAAAATTATATAACTTGAATCAATTAATGGAAGAAAAAAAAAATACCAAAAACCAAAAAACAAATATTTGTACACTTCGAAATACTGAGTGTACAGAGGATAAGGAAAACTGATTAAACGATGAGACAGCGTTCCTTTTGGAGTTATTTTCATTTCTTCTATGAGTGTATGATTTAAAATATATTCTCTAAATTTTTTGCTGAATGACGTAAAATATTCAAATACAGAAATAATTTTAGGCATTGAATCCTTAACAGAGAAATCCTCATCAACAAAATCAATAGTTTCGACATTTTTGCTCTTAAAAGAAACTATTATGCTGAATGTAATTAGTATTTTACCAACTTGACCTTGAAAAGATTGGCCATCACCAACTTGTTCACAAGCAGAGACATGACGATAGTTGGCAGTACGAAGGACATACTGTGGAGGAGACTAAATTAGATAATTTCATAAGGTCCTACTATTTTTGAATGAAGGTAATTTTTCAATTGAACAGATGAAATTTGATAAGTCTTCAGCTCTTTAT
>DAHXPE010000256.1 GCA_027364495.1 Candidatus Heimdallarchaeota archaeon
GTTAACAGTTGAGAATTCATAGGATTGAAGCGAATAAAAGAGAGCCAATTAAATAATTTCAATTCAAAATGTAAGACAGGATCAACTGAAGTTTCATTACTTCTAACATCAATGCGTGATAAAAAAATCTCTGGTAAAGGATAATTAAGTGGTTCAATTAATTGAAGAATAGTAGAAACTTTTTCTTTTAAGACAGAAAGACAATTTTCAGCCATATTCAATGTTAAATGCGTCTGAATATCTTTAGGAGTACTATTTCGGTCGAAAAAATTCTGGTATACAAGTGAAACAATTCGTAATTCTTTCATACAGGATTTAACGTTCTCCAAATCTGAAATTAATCCGGAGACAATAGATTTAGAGCCTGGAACAGATCCAAGAGCAAAAATAATGGTATTGATGTCATTAATTTGACTGTTGATACTAATAAGACTCACCAGAAAATTGTAATATTTATGTCATTAATTTGATAGTACATATTAAATTCATAAAAAGTAATTATTTAATAATAATTATAAATTTTCAATTAATAACAAATTATGAATCAAGTCCAGAATGCAGCAGTAGGTAATTGCTAATGAAATTTACTTCGATAGATTTGAAGGGAACATATCGACCTCAGTTAGAAGAAACAACGTTTGTTTTTACGCTAGAACCGCTCATAAAAAATCGACCTATTATCATGTTATGGATGGTAGATGCTTCTCATTCTATGCGATTCTATATTGACGATGCGAAAACGATCCAACGACAATCATTAGTACAAGCTGTTGCTCAACTGGGTATTAATAATCATGCGATTATTCAGAATGATGATCGATTAGGGATCTTTACATTTTCAACGGAAGTAAAATCATTACTTGAAAACAAAATTATAGCTGTTTCAGAGCAAACCAGAAATGAAATTGATCAAATAATAACAACAAGACTTAAGTCAGATGGAGGTCAGACAAATTATGGAAAAGCTTTTAATCATCTACTTGAGACAATAGTAGCGCTTAAAAAGGATCTACCAAAAGATGCACCCCAATTAGCAGGACCCATATTAATATGGTTCTTAACAGATGGTAGACCGTGGCCAGAAGTTGCTGGAAATACAACTGAAGATATACTATCTTTTGCAAAGAAATTAGGAGAGACAGGGAATGAATTATGGATTATTGGCATTTCTGAAGATGCTAATAAAGAGTATCTAGAAAAAATATCTTTAACAAGTCAAATAGGATTATCAAATTACAATAAGAAAGTACAAGATATTCCAAAAGAATTTTTGTTGGAGGAGCTGGTTTCTGAAAAAACTCTTTGGGTAAATCTAGACATTTCAAGTCAGGAAACATTAATGCACGGATTGGTAAATGCAATTGAAGGAGCTAGAACAAATCTCGGAATAGTAGCAGAAATAGAAATAATTTTTCAAAGCGATTACGAAATGGATCTTTTTTTTCCAATAGGTGTGAATGAGTTGGTAAAAGAGAATTTTTTGACTAAAGTAAAATTGAAAAGGATTGATTTTTTGAAAATAGGTCAAAAACTGTCCATGGCATTTTCAATGAAAACAGAGACAGATCTGCTTATGCATACAAAATTACATTCTATAAAGTTAGTATTATTCAGAGGAGAAGAAAAAATTTCTGATGATACGGTTTTATATAACCAACCACTTTTTACACTAATAAAAGAAGAGACTAGACAGATAAAGGGATGGGTCGAAATAAAGAATGCATTTGAAAGTTTACGAAATGATCTTAAACAAACAGGGTATCAAATTCAGGATCTCTTAAATACAATGGATGCATTTTCAATAAAAAATGAATTATTAGAACGCGAAAATGCACATTTTAACGAGGTTAAGAAATTCCTTACATTACAGGAGTTATGATTGAAATGGCAGATACTACCAAGCATGTGAATACCCAAGAAACATTTTCATTTATTCGATTTGCAGAGTACAGACCACAAACTTTTACTTCAGATCTAACGTTCGAAATACCAACATTAGCTCAGTATATAACTGATGAAACATTTCAACCAGTAAATCTTGTACTGTACCTTGAATTAACCAGTCTAACAATAAAGAATGTAAGTTTAATCTGTGAAAGAATCGAAGAACTACTATCTGTAATGTTTACAGTTGGAAAGGAAACATTTCATACGTTTCCGCCTATAAAGGATTCCTTCACATTAACAATTCATTTATTAATATTTTTCTCGAAGAATAGTACAATACAATCAATTAATAGAATAAGAAGTCATGAACAGATGCAAAACATCTTATTTAAAGGATTTGGAAGAGAGTTAGAAAAATGGATTATTTTAACTTATGATACAGCTCAACAAGATCCAGAGTATAATCCTTCAAAATGGAATTTTTTGCAGGCACTTTCTTATATTAAAGAAGATTCAAACAATAAAGAGTCAGGGACTATAAAAAATATTAATCTCCTCATACTATCTTGCTGGGATACGGAAAATTCATTCGATGATGTCATGCAATCAGTCGAAGCATTTGAAGAATCATTTGTTCCCTGGTATTACCTTTTTACTATAACACCAACTAATTCAATGACAACCTCTCTAGCTGATTTACTAAGCCTACCCTTATATAATTTATTAGTAGATGATAAGAGTTTAGCTAATATGCAATTATACTGGAAAAATACTCTGTTAAAGTTACTTGAACCAGTATTGGAGGTAAAGATCAAACCAACCGAGTTGGGTTCTAAATATTCCATAGCAACAAATCTAACAGTATTTCAAAATCAAAAAATATTATCCGATGGATTGGTAATTTATAAACTGCAATCTCAAAGATACCCAATTAGAATAAATTTTTTATTTAATTTACCAGTTCAAGACCCAAAATCTAATCCTCTAACAGATCCAATTATATTAGAATCATTAGAAATGCAATTAAAAACATCAACAGGAAATAAATTCAAAGAAGAACTATTAAAGGATTGCATAACGTATAAATTACCATTAGGAGAAAGTGAATATCAACCAGAAAGAGAACTGAATAATAGAATGAGGAGAGGAGAGAAACTAAAAAGAAAATTAGAAAGTATACTGCAGCAGCAGTCAGAATTGAATGTACAAATAAAAAAACTAATAATAGAGCCCAAATTTTTAGAAGAAATGCTTGATGAAGAGACAATAAAAGAGTCAATTGAAAATTTGAAAATAGCGTTTGAAATAGTGAATTATTTACAGGAACAGGAGTTATTATTAGCTGAAATGCCACCGACAGCAAAAATGTTTCAGCCACCAAGAAATGGTAGTTTACTAATATGAAATGAAATTATTCAACCGGTTCTCTTGATGATATGATAACCAAATTTAGTTTTAACGGGTTCAGGATACAATTGACCGACTTGTAAACTAAGAACGGCTTTTTCAAATTCTGGAACCATTTGGCGTTTGGAAAAAAAACCCAAATCTCCTCCTTTTTTCTTACTAGGGCATTCAGAGAACTGTTTAGCTAGACTAGCAAAATCGACTCCCTGTTTAACTTGTTCTAAGACATCAGCGGCCTTTTGATATTTATTCATAAGAATATGAGAAGCTCGCATCTGATCAGACTTATTTGGCATAAAATAACTTTCCATATATCAAAAAATGATTTTTTTTTTTAATTTGAATTCAATAATAGCACGAAAAATAAATTTTATAAAATTACTTTTTAGAAAAGAAAATATCTTAAATTAGAAGGAACTAAAAACATAATCCTTCTTAAAGTGAAAAAGAAAACATTTAGTTGAAACTAAATAAGTGCTAATGTGAATAAAAAAGAATACCTTTGGATAAAAAAACAAAAAAAAGGGTATTATATAACTTTAAGGATAATACAAAGGTTTATTAATAACGAAGGGGTAATTTTCATAGAGGATGATTTAAAATTTTATACTAAAAATTAAATTACCGTCCTCACCACAACATTAACAAAAATTATCCATGGATGTGATACCCAAGAATAAATTATTCAACTTGGAACAAAAGTCATTTGATGCCAGATAAATATGTGAAAAATGGCTCAGAATGAATTCCTATTAACAATGGATAAGTGTAAACACAACATTTTCGCTGACAGCAAATGTGATAACTAATGACTTCACTAGAAAGAAAGACAAGAGCAATTAACCAACAGGACATAGCCAGTCAATTCGCTAACACTCTCGGAAAAGACGCACCAGTAAAAAAGTTAAAATCAAAAAATTCTGAGTTATTGTCGAAATATAGAGAAAAGTTAAAAGGTGAATCCGACACCTCAGTATTAGAAGAAGAAGAAATCAACACTAACACTGAAAAAGAAGTATATCAAAATAAACCATTGCCAAAAGTAACAGGTTCCTTTAAAGGAGTAAATTTCGATAAACAAGTAGAAGGAACTGTTGAGGATCAAAGACAGGAAAACAAAAAAAGGTCTTGGAGAAAAGGCAAGTTTAATGGTATAAGAAAACACTATTCAAACGACAATAATGACAAAAATGGTAGAAAAAAATTTAAACCGTTTAAAAGAACAAATAATACGAACGGAAAAAAATTCAATCAAAAACCCAGGTTTTAATTCAAAAAAAAACAGCAAATTCGCGAATTGAACTGTATCAAATATTTTAATAAACTAATTAGTTGGGAGCAAAAAATTTTGCTCCTATTTTTTTTAATTTGAGACGTGAAGGATAAAACTCTTAAAAAAGTAATCAAACTTTTTTTACAATGGTTTAGAATCCTGTAAATATTAGAGGAATGGTAGATAATTCAGTCGATAGTACAAAGCATTGAATTAAAAATTCATCAAGCACGGATCTGAAAAAATACTTATCAAAACAGCATTGGCATTCTCTTATCTTCGAGAAAAAGATTTTAAAATCGCAACTTCAAGTATTAAAGGCTCGATTAAAGACTTTTTGAATGATCTTGATAGTAATAAAGAAGCTATCTAATTTATACTGTTAGTATAAAAGAAAAGGTGGCGGCATCGGCGTGATTTGAACACGCGACCATCCGGTTAACAGCCGGACGCTCTATTGGCCATTTTTTAAAAAAACTTAAAAAATTCCGGTCTGAGCTACGAAGCCACAATAATCCTTTTACTTACTTAAAATAGTAGGTTTTTTTCCTTAATTATCTTATAAATTATGTCT